>NZ_JBRCOK010000153.1:0-33033 GCF_053501535.1 Bellilinea sp.
ATCGTCCAGTCCCTGATTTCAGTTGCCGCCGGGCGATTACTGGGCAGCGGGATAGGACTTGGCAGCCCTGCCCTCGTCCCGGTTGCCCATTCCGACTTCATTGCCGCCGCAATTGCCGAAGAAAGCGGGCTGGCGGGTATGCTGGCAATCATCTCCCTGTTTGCGCTGTTGACTTACCGCTGTTTTTCTATCTCGCTGGCCGCCCGTACCACCTTCCAGCGTTTTCTGGCTGCCGGGATTGGTGTGTATTTTGCCATTCAAGCCATTTTGATCATGGGCGGCAACCTGCGTCTGCTGCCACTGACCGGGGTCACACTACCGTTTATGTCCTATGGCGGCTCTTCACTGGTTACCTGTTTCATTGCCGTTGGGATGCTGCTGTGGATCAGTACCCCCCACAATGATCCACCCCTGCCCGTTCAACAGCCGCGGGCCTACACGTGGGTATCGGCGCTTTTTCTGATCGGTTTTAGCGCGCTGGCAATTCTGGCCGGCTGGTGGAGCATTGTCCGCGCCGATGCCTTACTTTCACGCCCTGACAATATTCGTTGGATGGTCAATTTGCGGTTTGTCCCACGGGGTGATTTGCTGGACCGGCGCAACGAAGTGATTGCCACCACCAGCGGAGAACGCGGCAGTCTGAACCGCGAACTGCTCTATCCCCCGCTCGGCAACACGGTCGGTTACATCAACCCGCGTTTTGGGAAAGCCGGGTTGGAAGCCACGCTGGATGGATATCTAAGCGGTTTACAGGGCAACCCCGCTTCGCAAATCTGGCTGGCAGAGCTGCTTTATTCTCAGCCGCCGGAAGGTTTGGATGTGCGCCTCAGCCTCGATCTTGGTTTGCAGCGGATTGCCGACGGCCTGATGGAAAATCATCGCGGCGCCATTGTCCTGCTTAATGCCCGCAGCGGGGAGATACTGGCAATTGCCTCTCATCCCTATTACGATCCAAACCAGCTCAATGAACGCTACACCGAATGGCTGAACGATCCCGCTGCTCCGTTTGTCAATCGGGTTACCCAGGGTCAATACCCCACCGCTACCGTGCTGGGACCTTTTTTCTATGCCTACCTGAGCGAGAAGGGCAGCCTGCCTGTTTTACCACTCAATCTTTCCTACAACTATGAAAATCAGACCCTCACCTGCGCCCGTCCACCGCGCGTCCCGCTCAGTCTTGAAACGGCCATTGAAGCCGGCTGCCCGGCTGCTTTGGTAGAGATGAGCCGCTCCATAACCATCGCTCAGATGAAACAACTGTTCAATGACCTGGGTTTTTTCACCGCGCCGGATATTCGGCTGGATGTGGCCCCCCCCGCCCAAACCGGTCAACTGACCAGCAGCCGGAACGCAGCAATTGGGAAAAGCGAGGTTAAAGTAACCCCTTTGCAAATGGCACAGGCGGCCGCCGCATTGACCAATGCTGGAACGCGCCCCAGCCCGCGGCTGGCTGTTTCGGTACTGACACCCCATCAGGGGGCGGTCATTTTGCCGGCCGGCTCACCTGTTTCTGTTTTCGGCAACAGTGCCGCCATCACCGCAGCGGTGAGCAAACTGGCATCTGAAGATATCCCCATCTGGCAGTCGCTTTCGGCTCAACACTACGATTCAAGCGCATATACCTGGTTTATTGGCGGAACGCTGCCTCAGTGGGGTGGAACACCGCTGGCCATTGCGGTTCTGCTCGAAGAAAACAATCCTCAACTGGCTCAGATCATCGGTGAAACGATCCTGCAGAGCGCACTCCAACCAATCAGCCCTTGATTAACAGGTCGCGCAATGCCGCTTCGTGTTCCACAAAGCGGAAGACATACCCGGCTTCCAGCAGCCGCTTTGGGATGGCACGTTGGCCTTCCAATACCAGTTTACTCATCTCTCCCAAAACCAGTTTCAAGGCAAAGGCCGGCACTGGAATCCAGTATGGGCGATGTAAAATGCGAGCCAGCGTTTTCCCAAAAGTAGCGTTCTGAACCGGCTGGGGTGCGCTCAAATTGAAGATGCCATCGAAGTTCGAATTTTCCACCAGATAATCCACTGCTCCCACCACATCCGCCATGTGAATCCACGGCAGCCACTGCCTGCCGCTGCCCAAAGGTCCACCAACAAACAAACGGAACGGCAAAATCAAACGGTTCAACACCTCCGCCCCCTCTGCCAGCACAACACCGGTGCGTAAAACAATACGCCGCACGCCCATGAACTCAGCCTCGCGGGTCGATTCCTCCCAATCCACACACAAACGGGCTAGAAAATCCTTGCCCGGCGGACTGGATTCCTCCAGCACCTGATCACCGCCATCTCCATAATAACCAACCGCCGAAGACTGCACCAGCACCGCCGGTTTTCGGGCAGCCTGGCGCATGGCTTCAATTAACGCTTTGCCGGATTGGATGCGGCTGGTGTAAAACCGCTGCTTGCGCTCCTCTGTCCACCGCCCCGCCCCCAGGTTTTCTCCGGTCAGGTTGATGACCACATCCATTTCATTCATCAGGTCGCCCCACCCCCCGGCCGATTGGGCATCCCATTCCACACCTTTGGCGCCTGCCGGCAAGCCCGCGGTTGAACCACGCCGGCTCAGGATGTAAACTTCCTGTCCCTTTTCCATATAATGACGGGTCAAAGCAGAGCCAATCAGACCCGAACCGCCCGCAATTAAGATTTTCACCGTTCACCTCCGAAAGCGTATCTTTGTACAATATTAACACTTCTTAACCCATTTCTCATAGCGATTGTAGAAAGGTGGTGCTATAATTTTGCAGGTGAGGTCGCAATGGCGGATAATGTGCTGGTACTCAACGCCAATTTCGAGCCAATCAATGTCTGCGACTTACGCCGTGCGGTTGGTTTGATTTTGACACATAAAGCATCCATGGTGATGAACGGACGAGGCGAAATTCACACCGCTGGATCTTCATTCCCGCGTCCCTCGATCATCCGCCTGCAACACATGGTGCATCGTCCCCGCCCCAGGGTCAAATTGACCCGGCGAGAGGTCTTCCGGCGCGACAACTACACCTGCCAGTACTGCGGTAAACGCAGCGGCGATCTGACCATTGATCACGTCATTCCGCGCCACTTAGGGGGTCAACACATCTGGACTAATGTGGTGACTGCCTGCCCGCAGTGCAACCATCGCAAAGGCGGGCGCACACTGACTGAGGCCGGTATGCAGCTGATGCGCACTCCCTCCGAACCGCCTGCTTCCGCTTTGTATATATTCGGGCGTCATCTGACCGAATATATCGAGTGGGAACCTTTCCTGCTTGGCTGGTAATTCACGCGCCCGTTGTCAGATCAATCCCCATAAAATCTTCGCAAACAAACACCGGACCGTCAAAAGCAGCCTGTGCCTCTTGAATCAGTGCTTGTTTGGTTACATGAGCCGGATAGTGAATCAGATAAAGACTTTTCACACCGGCTTTGCTTGCCACTTCTCCGGCCTGCTGCGCCGAAGAATGACCGATGGTGCTCCCCGCCGATTCGTGGATCAGGATATCAGCACCTTTCGCCAGACGCTCAACCTCTTCGCATGGTTCGGTATCGCTGGAATAGGCCGCCGTTTTTTGAATATCCTCAAATGAAACCCGAATGCCTATCGTCGGTAACAGATGCCGGACCGGCGATGCAACAATTTCCAGACCCCTTAACTTCAGCAGTGCTGTCCCCTCCACGACTGGAATTATGCAATATTCGATTGGGAAGAAGCCCGGCCAGGAGCGCCAGTCATATAATTCCATCATGGCTTGCAGCCGGCTGAGGGTATGTTCCAGCCCGTAAATAAACAAGGGCTTCTTCCGCCCCAAAAGCCACAAATCCATCAAAAACAGCGGAGCGCCGGAAACATGGTCCGGGTGAAAATGAGTCAAAATCAAATGATTGATTTGGTCAAAGTTGACCCCAGCGCGCTGCAGGTGAACAATTGGGTTGGCGGCGCAATCCACCAGAATCGCTTCCTCACCGTGGCGGATTAATAAATGCGTATTTTCCCGACCGATGGCGGGAATGGCGTTTGCGGTGCCCAGAAAGATGATTTGATCCATGCCGTTCCCTTTCCATAAACAATTTTTTGGTACCGAATCAGCCGAAAAAGCGAACCAGAATCAGCGGCGTGATCCACGATTCAATCAGTGCTGCCAGGAGCATTAAAGGCGTTACCACTCCGACCATCACTTGCAACCAACCGGCTAACGCCATTAAGAAGACCTCACCGATCGTCCTGTCCTTCATCGGTGTTGCCAGTAAAAAACCGATTCGCAAAACTGCCGCCGTTGACAGCAGAATTGCCGGCACTTCAATAATGCCGTGCGGCACAACCCCCGCAAGAATCAGTTGAGCAGCCGGCAATTGGTTGATTTCCATAATTCGGGTGAGGTAACCCAGCAAACCAAGCGTTGCAACCAGGGGCAGGGTACCCAACACACCGAAAGAAAACAATCCCAACAGTAATCCAATCATCAGCGCACGCATGTTCTGAAAAAAGATGTTTGTAAAGTTCCCCATTGCGCCACCTGGAACCTCAAGACCCAACTCCTGTACACGTTCTTGAAATTGACCTTCCGGCAAGATGAAGACAAAGCGGTCAGCCTGCTGAGCGCCGAGAATAATCACAATTACGGCGAGCACCACGGCTGCCAAAAAACTGCCGCGCAGCTCAAGCAAAGTCTTACCCAGCACATTCCGATACCAATCCAGCAGATTGCGAGCGCCGCCGCGGAAGCTGCCCCAGAAGATGCGCCATATCCAGCGGAAATTGAGCACGTCAATTTCTCTGCCCAATAATTCTTCGCGCTGAAAATGCGCCAGTCCCACGCGAATCAGCAGGATTGCCAGCACCAACAGACCAAACACAATCCACCAGAGGGAGAGCGTTTCTCGCCCCCAAAACATCACCACCGCCTCAGCCTGAATCAACAGGGCCATCGGAATAATGATGAAACTTGCCAGTAGATTGGCAGCCCGTACTGAGGTAGCCTGGGTGGATACAACCACCGCACCGCTGACCATCACCACCGCCTGCATAATGGTCAGGACGATGATTTGCAGCATGGTTTCTGCATCCGGTAAGGGAATACGATTGATGAGCAATCCGCCAACATAGACCGCCATCCCCAAAAAGCTGCCCACCAGCGGCGGCACAGTGGAGGAAAGCAATTTACCGAGGTAAAGCTGCCAGTCAGCAAGCGGTGAGGTTAACAGCGGTTCAATACTGCCACGCTCTTTTTCACCCACAAAACTTTCCAGCGCAATGACCAGTGAAACACTGATGGGGAAAAAGCCCGTAATCAGCAACAAAAACGGAATCAACCGCTCGCCAACCAGCCCTGCACCGTATTGATTGACAAAATTGAGCAGTTGTCGGGCGGTGAAATTCATCAGAAAAGGGAAAAACAGCGTTAAAAACACAATCGGGAAGATAATTCGCCAATCGCGGAACTGGTCGCGTACCTCCCGCTGCGCGATGATCAGGGCTGGACGAAGATCAATTGCTCTCATTGCGGTTTTCCTCGTTCAGGCTGACTGCCCGTAAATAAGCTTCTTCCAGACTGCGCGGCACAGGTGCGCAGGACAGCACCGGCAGGTTGTGATCCAACAGGCTCTTCAACAACACCGGGATGGTTGCCTGCGGCTGGTCAATTTGAAATACAAAGCGGCCATTTTCCTGTCGGCTGAGGGTAACTCCATGCGGCAGAATTTCGGCAGTGATTACCGCGCCGTTCCGCATAACTACCTCATATTCCTCCGGTCCCAGCAAGACTCGTTTGAGCCGTTCGGGCACATCATTCAAAATAATCCGTCCACGGCGAATGATGGCAATTTGATCGGCAAGCTGCTCCGCTTCTGCAAGGTTGTGGGTACAAAGGATGACCGCCCGCTGGTCAGAACGCAGGGCAAGGATGGCATCCCGCACAATTCTTGCGCTCTCCGGATCCATGGCAGAAGTCGGCTCGTCCAGCAACAGCACTGGCGGGTTATGCAGCAAGGCGCGCACCAGCGCTAGCTTTTGCCGCATGCCTTTGGAGTATTCGCCAAGTTTCTTTTTGCGCGCATCTGAAAGACCAAACTGTTCCAATAATTCACTCTTACGCTGCTCAATGACCGGGTCTGGCATCCGGTACAGGCGTCCGTAAAAAGTCAGATATTCATCGGCATTCATTCGAGCATACAGACCATGATGCTCGGTCAAAACCCCTACTGAAGCACGCACTTTTTCCGCTTCTTGAACCACATCGTAACCGGCAATCTTTGCGCTCCCGCTGGTCGGGCGCAGCACGGAGGTCAACATGCGTACGGTAGTCGTTTTACCGGCGCCGTTCGGTCCGAGCAAGGCCAGCACCTGCCCGGCCGGCACATCCAGATTAATGCCTTGCACGGCAACGAAATCGGCAAAGTGCTTGGTCAAATTTTCTGCGTAAATCATTTTTCATCCCCTCAAATTCGTTCTATCCATCCGATAAAATTTCAGCCGCTAATCGTTTGCGATGGATTGCTTCCCTTGCGGTGCCGCCACAACAACCCAACCGCTGAACTGATCGCAATCACCGCCATTAGTGTTTGGTTGACATTCAGACCCGCCAAAGGCGAAGGGTCTAATCGTAGAAATTCCAGGAAAAAACGCCCAACCGGGTAAATGATCAAATACATTAAAAAGATGTCGCCTTTCTTCAACCGGTTGCTGAATTTTCGCCCTGCCCAAAGCAGAAAGGCCATGTTGAGAAGGTTGTAAATGGATTCATATAAGAACAGCGGATGATAGTAGGCGATGTCCTTGAACTCAGGCAGGCGGTGAACCGGATCAATGAAAATTGCCCATGGCAGATTGGTTGGTGCCCCGTATAATTCCTGATTCACAAAATTGCCCCATCGCCCAATTGCCTGCGCCAGTGCCAATCCGGGGGCAATGATGTCCGTCCATTCGGCAAAGATCAGCCCCTTTTTACGGCAGTAAAGGTACAACGCCAGCGCCCCGCCCATCACAGCGCCGGGAATGCCAAGCCCGCCGTTCCAGATGGCAATGGCATCCAGTGGATGGGTCAGGTAATACCAGGTTGTAATTCCTCGTTCGACCATAGAAGCCGGGGGAGTTAAGATGTGCCAGACACGCGCACCAATGACACCCGCAATTAATAACCAGGGCAGCATATCCCACACCAGATCAGGGCTCAGGTTGCGCTGTTTTACCTGACGGGCAGACAGCCAGGCAGCCATGATCGCCCCAAACATGATAATCACGCCATATAAGTGAATGGTAATTGGGCCTATACTGAAACTATTCGGCATCCTCACACCTCATTGTAAATTTATGCCTTTGGCAAGTCTTCTCCCTGGCGGCTTTGCTGATACACCAGCCAGATACGCTGTAAAGCCGTGAAATTCCCTAAAATTGCCAGAATCCACAATGCAATCAACGGCTGACTGAGCAGGAGCAACGGGATGAGAACCAGAAATCGCTCCACACGAGTCAACAAGCCACCTTTTACTGAAAAGTGGGCCGCTTCGGCACGCGCCTTGACGTATGAAACCATCAAAGAACCGCTGGCCGCAGCATAACCAAGCAGCACAGGCAGACCCTCGCCTTGTTGCAGGTAATAAATCATCAATCCGCCAATCAAGATAATTTCCGCAAAGCGGTCAACCACGGAATCAAGCACGCCTCCAAAGCGGGTGGGGTTTCCCTGCAGGCGCGCCATGGTGCCGTCCAGCGCATCCAGCGGCGCCATGATCAGCACCACCAGCCCGCCCCAAAAAAAATGCCCGCGGGCCAGCAATACTGACGCAGCAAAAATTCCCAGCAGTCCTAACAGAGTAACGCTATTTGGCGTCAACCCCAATCGAATGAAGAAAGCCCCAATTGGGTCAAGCACTCCCTTGAAACGGGCGCGTAAGAAGTCGGTAAATGTCCCTTTTGGGGGTTGTTTTTCTGTCCGAACCACGCTTCACCATGATAAAAGAGATGCAGTTGCGGAAGTTCACCGCAGATTTTCTGGTTTGTATCCTATCTTACCTGATGCAAACTGTCAAGCAATCCCCCCGTTTAAAGATTAATCATCATCCTCAGAGGAGTCATCATCCAGCGGATCTATCAACACTTCGCGGTCTTTTCCGCCTCCCTGCGCCGGGCCGACAATCCCTCTTTCTTCCAATTCATCCAACAAGCGCGCAGCCCGCGGAAAACCGATTCGCAGGCGGCGCTGCAGCAGACTGGCGCTGGCGCGTTGGGTACGGCGCACCAGTTCAATGGCTTTCTCAATCAAATCGTCCCCCTCGTCATCCTGATTGATCAAATCTTCCCACGGCGCTGTTTGTTCGGTCTGATCGGTCAATCTCTGCTGCCAGAATTCAATCACCCGCTCGATTTCCTGATCTTGAAGCAGAACCCCCTGCGCCCGCTGTGGTGTACCGGATTCCGGGTTCAAGAACAGCATATCCCCTCTGCCAAGCAGCGACTCGGCTCCGTTGACATCCAGAATAACCCGTGAATCGATCGAAGATGCCACACTGAAGGCAATTCGCGCCGGAAAATTGGCCTTAATCAGGCCGGTTACCACATCCGTGCTCGGCCGCTGCGTCGCGATGACAAGGTGAATGCCGGTTGCCCGCGCCATCTGGGCCAGCCTGACCAGACTGTGCTCGGTCTGATCCGGCGCCGACATCATCAGGTCGGCCAGTTCGTCAATCAGCACCACGATGCGAGGCAGGGGTATCATGCCGCGCCGTTCGGCTTTGCGGTTGTAAGCGTTCAAATCGCGCGCTGCGTTGGCTTCAAACAAGCGATAGCGCTGTTCCATTTCAACCAGGGTCCAGCGCAGCACCGCCAGCATGCGTTCAATATCGGTTTCCACCTTGCCCAAAATGTGCGGCAGACCGGAAAAACGGGCCAGTTCGACCATCTTTGGATCCAGCACCACCAGCCGTAATGTTGCTGGTGAATTATTCATCACCAGACAGGTGATGATCGAAGCCAGACAGACCGATTTACCCGAACCGGTGGTCCCTGCCACCAACAGGTGCGGCATGCGCGCCAGGTCCGCCACCACCGGCTGACCGGACACATCCCTGCCCAGTGCAATCGCCAGTGGCGATTGCAACTTCAAGAATTCCGGCGATTCGAGAATTGGGCGTAGCCTGACCAGTGTGGTGCTGCTGTTCGGCACTTCCACCCCAACATAAGAATGGCCCGGCACGGGCGCTTCGATGCGCAATCGCTCAGCAGCCAACGCCAGCGCCAGGTCGCGTGTCAACGCCGAAATTTGGGCTACGCGCACTTTCTGGCGAATCATTTTTCCATCCGCGGCCGGTTTTTCGACATAGCCGGGTTCCACCGCAAATTGAGTGACGGTTGGCCCTTTGCGGTATCCAACCACCCGTGAAGGAACCCCAAATTCTGCCAAAGTTTTTTCGATCTGACGGGCAATCGCCAGAATCCGCTCTTCATCGAGACCGTTGCTCTCTTCCTTTGCCAGTAATGAAAGCGGCGGCAGATTTTCCTCGCGCTGATAGGCAACCACCGGGACGGGAATGCCTTCCTCCCGCTGAATTTTGGGGTGATTTTCATCCATGCCGGTTGGTTGCGAGTGAGTTACGGCTGGCATTTCCACCGGCAAAGAGTCAATCCACGCCTGAACACGCTGACCAGCCCAGTGATGAAAACCGGTCGCACTGGATAAAAACCAGATCCCCAGCAAAACCAGCAAAAGGCTGCTCCAGGGCAAAGGCAAGAACTGGCCGAGCAGGTACGCCAACCCCCAGCCAATTACACCACCATCCAGACCCGCCTCTGCCCGCTCCACCGAAGCCCCCCCCAGCAACGCCAGAAATGCCATGGTGGTAAAAATCAACCCTTCCCAGGCAAGAATACGCCCTAAGGGGAAGCGGCGATTTTGCGCCGGGTTACTGCGCAGCAGAGAAACACCCGCAAGGGTGGTTAAAACTGCCAAAGGATAACTGGCAACCCCCAGCCAGCGCTTCAACCAGTATCCGAAAGGAGAAATAAAAGAGCCGCTGGTCAACCCCAGCAGTACCAACAGGGTTAACAAACCCAGCACCAGCAGTAAAATACCTGCCATATCCCGTCCATACCGTTCAAGACGCACCATCGCCCGCCCCACCCCCTCCAAAAGGGATGAAGCCTTCAATTGATTTTCTGAAAATCTTTTTTGGACGGACTTGCCGGCCTTCTTTTTGGAAGGGCTCATTCGGTTTGTACTAATCCCAGTCCCAGTCGGCGGCGCTCCGTATCCAGATGCAGAATGCGAACGTTCACTTCCTGCCCGACACTCAAATAATGATGAATGCTTTTACACTGCGGGGGCAGCCGGATCGAGGAAACGTGTATAAGACCTTCCACGCCTTCCTCCAGCCGCGCAAAAGCCCCGAATCGAGTCAGAGAAGTGATCCAACCACGCACCACATCGCCGGGTTTGTAACGCACCGCCATGGTTTCCCACGGATTTGGCTGCAGCCGCTTGAGGCTGAGTGCAATTCGTGAAGTGTCCTCATTCACTTGCAGCACAAGCACCTGAACTTCTTGATTGACGCTCAACAGATCAGCCGGATCCTGCACCCGTCCCCACGAAATCTCCGAAACGTGAATCAATCCTTCCACACCGCCCAGATCCACAAACACCCCAAAGTTGGTGATGTTGGTAATGCGTCCATTGACCACCGCCCCTTCTTTGAGGGTGGAAAATAAGGCTCGCCGCTGACCTTCACCTGCCAGCGCAGCCCGTTCCGAAAGGACAACTCGTTCGCAGCGCGGTTCACATTCAATGACCTTCAGGCGGATGACGCGGTTGACATATCCGGCTAAAATACTCCGGCGTTCTTCCTCACTTGCATCGGTCGGCATTTCCACAAGATGGGAAACCGGCACGAATCCCTGAATGCCTTTGCCCTGCACCAGGACCCCCCCGCGATTGAAACCATGCACCTTGAGGGGAACAATTTCGTCCTCTTCAAAAATTCGCTGAACATACCCCCAATCGGTGGGAATAACTGTTCCCTCATTTGCTCCGCTTGAATTTGCTCCTTTGCGGGGAGGCGCATATAACTCCTCATCCGCAAGAACTGCCGCCCACCACCCCTCATCAATTGGATCTGCTTGCTGTTCCCCCAGATCCGTACCTGTTTTTTTGGCAACCATCCTGTTAACCTCCCTGCAATAAGTACAAATAAGGTTTATTTATTGTATATCAATCACTCCGATTTTGGCAATTCGTTCGTGTGCCCATTTTGGGTTTCCATTTCCAGAATTGCCTTGGCAACCGCCTCAATTGCCACCCGCTGTTTACGGTACAGGTCGGCTTCCGACATCGCCAGACGCATGGCAATTTCTCTCACCTTCTTCCCCTCCAAAAATTTCATTTCCAGGATATTATACAATACCCATTCACCGGTGAAGCGCCGTTCTCCCTCCGGACGGACTCGTTCAATCGCTTCTCTCAAAATTGCCCGCAGCGCATTGGAAGTATTGCCGTCATAGCGGCTCAGCATGGCCTGCACAATTTTCAACTTCGTCAACGGGCTCTCGGTCAACTTGGGGCCGCCCCAGTAATGCGAAAGAGCGTCCTTTACCCACTGGGAAAAATCAGCGGCAGCCAAGGGAATTTCATCACTTAACAGTCCCGATTGATCATATCGGCCAGCGGCTTGTAATTGCTGGATATAAGCTGCTTTGGTAGCCAGTTCGCTGATTGACCGGAAAACCCCCTCCTGCAGACGGCGATCCTTAAGGGCCAGCAAGACCCGTTCGCTAAAATTGTTGATCACTTGAATTTGATCCTCATCCAGACGCATTCCGGCTGCGCCCGTGATTCCAAGTAACCCAATCAAGTCAGGAGCGCCCTCCTCGTCTTGATCCACCAGCGGAATGAGAATATCATCACCCCAGTTGAACATTTCCAGCGAAAGATGATTGGCACGGATCACACTTTCCAGGTCAACAGGGTTCTGATCCTCATCAAAAAAGGTCTTCCCAACCCGTACGACAATCTCAAGCCCTTCGGATTTAAGGGCAGCCACATAAGCGCCTCTCACCTGCAGTCGGTCACACACTGCCGCAAGAATCATCTCCAAAAACTGGCGCAAATCGTTGCGGGTAATTAACCGTTGCTCCAGGTTGCGCAGGACTTCGATTTCATCTTTATCCTTTCCGTAAAACAGCCAGCGCTCCAGCATGGGAAAGGTCAAAGTAACCAGATATTGTCCGGTCAAAATGGTTGCCACCATGACAATGGGGACCAGCGCGTTATATGGAAGGCCGTATAATTCACCTGCGCGGCGGAGAATGGTCGTCAAGGCCAGCGTAATTGAGGCGGTCACCGGCCCGCGCAAAATCCACTTAAAGAGCCGGCTCTTGATGGTACGGTCTGGCAGGGCAACCCCGAAAAACGCCACCGAATATGCCATCATCACCACCAACCCGCCCACCAGGAAGTTTGTCAGCACCGAAAACACCCAAAAGGTCAGCCGGTGTTGGGCGGCAAAATTGGATGAAAACAGCAAAAACGGAAATGACCCCAGCACGGGGGCAATCGAACCAACCAGCAGGTAGCCAATCCGCCTTTTGCTGGTACCGGTTGCCGAGCGTCTGAATGCCCGCACAAAGTTGTACCATGCCATGCCAATTGAAACAAAATACACCAGCATGAATAAATCGGTACCCAATACCGGTTTGAGATATGGCGCAGGTTGTGAATCTGCCGCCAGTTCGCCCACCAGCAAACCCAGCGGCAGCATTGCCAGAAACAAAACAGCCAAAACATATGAAAGGCGGATAGCCCAGCGGCGTTTACCCCGGCTGGGTTTTCCAGTGGTCGCCAGCAGCGCATCCGAAAAATGCAGGTAGGCCGAGGGCAAAAATACGATCCCAACCCACTGCAACCGCAACCATAATTCCAATTCCTCCCGGCGGGGAGCAACACTGGCGAGCGATTCAGCCGAGTATATGACCACCAAACAAAAAAGGATCATCGCAAACGAGCGGGCAACTCGTTCCCGCAAGTTGAAGGTTAACGAATACAGCAGCAGCGAAAAGGCTGTAATCGCCACTCCTGCCATGAGAATCTGGTTAATGGTGATCAAGACTCCCATTCAATCACCTTTGATGGATTACCTCAACATACTGCTGAAAAATAACGCAATATCCTGATTTGCGTAGTACTGATCATTGTAACCGCTAAATTCAAAACCCAGTTTCAACGCCATGCGGATAGCAGGGGCATTTTTAGAATGCGTTTCCAGAATCATCCGCCGCAAACCACGCCGGCTGGCCCATCCTTGCGCTGCCAGCAATAAAGCACTGGCAATTCCTTCTCTGCGGCAGTGTGCCGCCACTGCCAGATGCGCCACCCAGGCTGTCCGCGTCCCCACCCGCTCTTCCACGCCAACGTATCCAACGATGTCTCCTTTCAACACAGCTGCCAGCAGAATGGTCTGTTGCCGCAGACGATCCGGCAAGCTCTCCATGCTGTAGGGGTACTCCACCTTGACCGAGCGCGGCAAACGCACCTCACGGAAGGTAACCGAAAGCTGAGTTTCCTCAACCAGGCGCTCCATTTGCCACACATAATCGCTTTTACCGTAATGTTCAAGCGAAATCAATACCGGAATTTCACTTAATTGAGCAGGTCTTACTTCAATTTCAGGCATATTCCTCCATAAAATTATGGCGCAGAAATTCTGACCGGAATGACACAGGCAGGAAAAACATTGTTCACATTATCCGTCACAACCAGGCGTAAACGATAGTCGCCGGGGGTGAGCGTGGTGGTGTCCCACTGGCCGCTGCCCTCACCGCCCAGCGGTTGATCCACAATCACCCGATCGCCAGCCGCAATGGTAACCCACAGATTGGATGACGGCTCGTTGTATTCATATTTATAAAAACCGAGATTCGGCACACTCACCGTTCCGCGCAGGGTAACCAGTCCCTTCAAGGTTTCACCCGCCTTCGGAAAAGTCCACTCAATGACTCCCGGTATGCACCCATCCTGAGCGGAAACATCCAGGGTAGGGATACCAATCGCTTCGGCTTGAGGGGTTTCCACTGAAACGGGGGGCAGGGTAGCGGTTGGGGTCGCCAGCAGATCGGCAGTAGGGGTTGCCATGGCCTGAACATTGGGAAAATCGGGGAAAACAATGGTGGTCAACACAAACTCCGAAGCCCCCAGCATCAGAACAAACAAGAAAACCGAGAGGGATGAGCGGAAGCGACGCTGGGCGCTCTCCTTTTCCAGTCCAAACACCGCGGTTCGCAATTCCTGCAAGGCTGCCAGCATACGGCGCATGGCAAACAGGCCCGTCCCTACCAGCACCAGATAAATCCAGGGTTCGTAAGTTTTTAAAAAGCGGAGAACTTCCTCCATAATCCGCCTTTAACCACCCGCAGGATTCAAAGTTTCATCCGTCTGGTCACGCTGCCAGCCGCCGCAGAACACCCCGAATCAGCACCGTTAATTTGGGTACCAGTATTTTACCGGCTTCCAAAACCTCTTCATGGGTAGTCACTGTGCTGCCATCCAAATTGGCTTTGTTGGAAATGCCTGAAATGCCGAGGACGCGCATTTTCCCATGACGGGCAACAATCACTTCCGGCACGGTGGACATCCCCACGGCATCCGCGCCAATGGTGCGCAGAAAGCGCAGTTCCGCCGGCGATTCGAATGAAGGACCCGCCAGCCATACATAGACCCCCTCCCGCAGGAGAATACCCGCCTCATCAGCAGCCTGCCGGCAAAGTTCCATCAAATTGTGGTCATAGGGCTGGCTCATATCCGGAAAGCGCTCGCCAAATTCATCTAGATTGGGCCCCCGCAGTGGATTCATTCCTGCCATCCCAACCAGATTAATGTGATCCACAATTAACATGACATCCCCCGGCAAATAATCCGGATGAATAGCCCCGGCGGCATTGGTTACAATCAGCGATTCTACTCCCAGGCGCTGCATCACCCGAATCGGAAAGCCAATCCGGCCGATTGGATAACCTTCATAAAAGTGAGCCCGCCCCTGCATCACCATGACCGGCTGGTCTTCCAACCGTCCCATAATCAGACGTCCAGCGTGACCATGAATGGTCGAAACAGGCCAATGAGGGATTTCCGCATAGGGAATCACCACCGCATCCTCAATCTGTTCAGCCAGTTCTCCCAACCCCGATCCAAGAATGATGCCGGTTTTCGGTTGAACGCGGAATCGTTTCCTGAGGAATCCGGTTGCTTCATCAATTTCCGTCAGCGTAATCCATTCAGACAAATGAGCACCTCCATAGAAGCTTTAATGGTTCCCTTCTGTATTATAACCGTAGTTTGCCCGACCCGCTTTCTCAATTTTCGCCGCCGGTTTTTCAATGATGGGCGCAGTCTCTAATCACCCTTCTTCCTGTACGATGATTCTTTTGTACCATATTGGTTCTTCTTTATTAAACTGTAAACAAATTGTATGGCAATAACTCTCAAGATGTTCCTATAATAGGCGAAAATACATGATGAAACGATGAGATCTCTGCTTTCAATTCCCACCAAGCAACAACAAGCGCTGGTATTTCCCGCCGTCCTGATTGCATTTATTCTGAATATCTTTTTACTGGTTTATTCTCTGATTGCCGGATTAAATTTATTCGAAAACCAAATCAGCCTGGCAACCGCTTTACTGAAATCAGCCTATCTGCTCATCTTTTATATTCACCTCATCCCGTTGCTTGAACGGTATCCCCAACGGGATTGGGTTATTCTGGCAGTCAACACGATTGTAGCCGTTTTCATCGAGTTTATCGGTCACCTTTTACCCGCGGGGTATTCCTTTACCTGCATCCTACTGATGACCGCCATTTCTTCACTCATTTTTGGTCGCCTGTACGCCTACATTTTTCTTGCATGTGCCTCTACAGCTCACATCGTTACACTGGGTTTGAACGACCAAAACATAATCAATTCGGTTTTCCTTGATCTTTTCTTCCTGCCCCTTTTAGGCATTGCGACCACTGAAACCCTGCTTAAGTTGCAAAGTTCACTGCAATTTGAAATCAATCGCCAGCAAATCATAAACAAGGTTTCTCGCAGCCTGTCCTCCTCGCTGGAAATTCATCAGGTCATCACGATGGTGACAACCGCCGTCCAGAGCGCACTGGATGCGGACACCTACTACTTCGGTTTAATCGAAGAGGATACCGTCCATTTAGAATTGTTCTACGACGATGGGGAATTCTTTCCATCCATGAATGTCCCAATTGAGGGCACCCTGGCCGGGCGGGTCATTCGAACCCGTCAACCTCTGCTCATTTGTGACCTGCCTGAAGAACGCAAAAAGCTGAACATTGACTTTAAACTGGTGGGAAACAACAAAGTCAGCCTTTCATGGTTGGGAGTACCGCTTATCTCCGGCAAGGAAGTTTTGGGAATCATCGCGGTTGCTTCCTATCAAAAGTCAGCATTTGACCAACGCGATCAGGAATTACTTGAAAACATTGCCCAACGGGCGGCAATGGCACTGGATAATGCTTACCATCACCTCGAAGTAGAAACCCGCTCTCAAATGGACAGTCTCACCGGGGTGCTCAACCACAACACTTTTCTCACCCGCCTGGAACAGGCTGTGCAAACTGCACAGGCATGTGGTCAGTCCCTTTCTCTAATCATGCTGGATATTGACCACTTCAAAAAATACAACGACACCCATGGTCACCTCACCGGTGATAAGGTTCTGATCGAATTGACCCAGACAATTCGCCACAATATCAAGAAAAATGACCTTGTTGGACGGTGGGGCGGCGAGGAGTTTATCATTGCCCTGCCGGACACTCAACCCGAACAGGCTTATCTGGTAGCGGAACGCATCCGTTCCGCCTGTCAAAAGATTGTCATTTTAGACCGGGATAAGAAAGTTGTCCCAGCCCCCACCATCAGCCAGGGAATTGCCGGTATACCTCAAGACACCAATGTACTGGAAAAGCTGATTGACATCGCCGACCAGCGTCTTTACATTGCCAAGGAACGCGGACGCAACCAGATTCAAATGCAAACACCGGTGAACAATTCTTTGCCGTCCAAAAATTAATTCAAGACCGCCGCAAACGCCGAAATGGTTTGTTGGACATCCTCATCACTGATCCAGTAGTGCAAAACCAGCCGAAAGGTTTTTGAAGCGGTAACCCCAACCCGAATACCCCGTTGCGCTAATTCCGCAGCCACCTCTTGAGCGGTTTTGGGATATTCATCTCGGATAGTAACAAACACCATATTGGTCTGCGGCATTCCAAAGGTTGGCTGCAAAGCAGGTATGTTGAACAATCCTTCAGCCAGCTGGCTTGCGCGGCGGTGATCTTCAATCAGTCGCCCGGTCATCTCTTCCAACGCCACAATCCCGGCGGCCGCCAGTACACCCGCCTGCCGCATCCCTCCTCCCAGCATTTTCCGAAGGCGGCGGGCTTTGGCAATAAATTCCTTTGAACCACATAACACCGAACCCACCGGTGCGCACAATCCCTTACTCAGGCAAAAAGTGACCGAGTCGGCGGAATCGGTTAAGTCGCTTACAGGTACTTGCAGAGCAGCCGCAGCGTTGAAAATACGCGCCCCATCCAGATGCAATTTCAAGCCGTGGCGGTGGGCTAATTCACCTACCCGGCGGGTATATTCCCCATCCAGCACCGTCCCGCCGCAGCGGTTATGAGTGTTCTCCAAAATGATTAATCGGCTGATCGGTTGGTGAATATCCGCCCCACGAATAGCACCCTTCAGATCACTCAGCGCAATACTGCCATCCGGTTGATTTGGCAGGGTATGCACAAACACACCTCCCAGCGCCGAAACACCGCCCGCCTCAAACAAAAAAGTATGCCCCAAATGCCCCATGATGGCCTCTTCGCCGCGTTGACAGTGCACCAGCACCGCAATCAGATTTCCCATCGTGCCGGAGGCAACGAACAAACCGGCTTGCTTGCCCATTCGATCGGCTGCCAGTTCTTCCAGACGGTTTACCGTGGGGTCTTCGCCATACACATCATCCCCCACCTCTGCCTTTGCCATTGCTTCGCGCATTGCAGGCGTAGGATGCGTGACCGTATCGGAGCGCAAATCAATGATTTTTTCCATGCTGTCCACCTTAAAAATTCAGGATTTACGTAATTGCTGCAAAACCTGTTCCAGTTCAGGAGGCAGGGGTGACTCAAAGGTACGCGGTTGTTTTTCGCCGGGCAAGCGCACGGTGAGACGAGCAGCGTGTAAAAAGTGCCTGTTCAGCGCCAGGCTGACCTTCCGCCTGCCGTAAAGAGTATCTCCCACAATCGGGCAGCCAATGAACGCCAGGTGTAAACGGATTTGATGAGTTCTTCCGGTTAAAGGATGGGCTTCAACGAGGGTGTGCTGGGCAAAGGTTTCGCGGGTAAAGTATTCGGTCACCGCCTCGCGCCCTTTACCCGGCGATACAACCGCCATCTGTTTTCGGCGAGCCGGATCGCGGGCAATGGGGGCTTCAATTCTGCCGTTGGGTGTAGGCGGCTTACCGTCCACCAGTGCCAGATAGACCTTCTTAACCTGCCGCAGGCGGAATTGATCCTGCAGAAAACGGTGAGCGCGTTCGTTCTTGGCGATTAGAATCAAACCGGAAGTATCTTTATCCAGCCGGTGAACAATGCCCGGGCGCAGTTCTCCTCCAATCCCTTCGAGGTCGGGTATCAGCCCCATTACGGCATTAACCAGTGTGCCGCTTTCATGTCCGGCAGCCGGGTGAACCACCAACCCGGCCGGTTTATCAACCACCAGAACATCGGGATGATTAAAAATTACTTTCAAAGGAATCGACTCGGCTTGCAGTTCAACCGGCTGGACGGATGGCAGGCACACCTCGATGGTCATCCCATTTTCGACCATAAAACCGCTTTTCGTCACCACATTCTGGTTGACCTGCACGAAACCATCCCGAATCAATCCCTGCATACGCGAACGGGAATGCTCGGGAAAATGCGCCGCCAGCACTTTATCCAGGCGCTCATTGCTTGCGCCTTGATATTCAAATCGGACAACCTGTTCACTCATTGGCTTTGCTGAAATTCACATTTTCAGAAGGATGTTCTTCCCCACCGTCTTGCTGCATTTTGGCCTGTTTTTCACGCCGTTCCTGCAGCCAGACGCCCAAAATCAAAACCAGTACTCCAATTGTGATGCTCGAATCGGCAATATTGAACACCGGAAATGTCCCAACTGAAATAAAATCGGTTACATGTCCCACTGTCAGCCGGTCAATCAGATTACCAACCGCCCCGCCCAATTGCAAGCCCATGGCAGTTCGCAAGGCCCAGTCTTCAGCCGGAACCCGCGGATAGAAATAAATAATGCCGAGCGCAATGACAATTGCCAGAATCGCAAACCAATCGCCGCCATTTTGAAATAACCCAAAAGCGACCCCGCGATTGTACCAGTGAACGATGCGGGCATACGGGGCTAACCACTCCAGCGGCATCCATGATTCGCCCAGAGCCAGATTCTGGCGGATAATGAACTTTGTCCACTGATCCAGCGCAATGATTGTGCCGGAAACCAGAGCCAGAATGAAGTAATCCCGAATAAACCTTCTCAAAAGATAATCCTCCCGGCAAACAGCCTATCCCCCATTTTACCTTATTTCTCACCAATCCAACTTGACATGCCTAAACCCTCTCGGTATACTGACCGTGAGTGATGTTAATCCGTGCTTTTATCGCCATCGAATTATCCCCCCCTATCCAGAAGCAACTGGAACAGATTGTTCTTGATCTGCAACAAACCGGCAGCCGGCATGTTAAATGGGTCAGGCCCGAAAACATTCATCTGACCCTCAAATTTCTTGGGGAATCCCAGCCGGATGAGTTGGATCGCCTTTCCGCTGAAATTCGCCCAATTGCATCAGCCGCGCGGCCGATTGAATTAAAAATCCACGGATTAGGGGCTTTCCCAAATTTCAAGCGTCCGCGCGTGATCTGGGTTGGCGTGCAGGCACCACCTTCCTTGATCAGGCTACAGCAAGCCCTCGAAGATGCAGCCGAAAAAATTGGCTACCCCCGCGAAGAACGCCCCTTCTCACCTCACCTGACCCTGGGACGGGTCAATCGCGAAGCCTCCCCCGCTGAACTTGCCCGCTTAGGCGAAACGATTGCCCAAAAACCCGTTGGCACACTGGGGAGCATGACCGCCAGCCAGCTGATCCTATTCCGCAGTGTTCTCAAACCGGCAGGTGCCATTTACACGCCACTGGCGCACTTTCCTTTGAATGGATAAAATAGACTCAAAATTCAATTGGAGAGGTGAATTCTGAAACCAATCGAAGTTGCCCGTAGTATTGTCAACACCCTGGAGGACAAAAAGGGTGAAAATATCCTGCTAATGGACATTCAGGATATCGCCACATTTACCGATTATTTCATCCTCTGTTCCGGCAGCAGCGAACGGATGATCGAAAGCCTTGCCGATGCCGTTTTGGAAAATGTCAAAAAAGAATTTCAAATGATCGGTAAAAAAGAAGGCTATGCACAGGGCGGTTGGGTGCTGGTTGATTTGGGAGATGTGATCGTGCATTTGTTCTCTCCCGAACAGCGAGAATATTACCGTCTGGAAGAGTTATGGAGTCAGGGTAAAATTTTGCTTCGTTTGCAATAACCCCTTTTTCCGACTCCGGGGGGAGTCAGGGAATGGACTCAGGTTGACTACAAAAGAGGGAGGGGAAATGAAAGCCAGTGTTGCACGCATCTTCGCTTTTGCCAGTCTGGTAGTACTGGGGTTGGTGGTGGGTTGTGGTACACCGAAACCAGCTCAGCCTACGACTGCCACCCCGCTTACCGTGGTGGAAACCGGTCAATTACCCCGCATGCGCAGCACCCATTTTTCCGCTTCGGGCGAGTGCGGATTTTGCCATACTGCCCTGAAAGACAGCGCCGGACAAGATGTTTCCATTGAAACTGCCTGGCGCGCTTCAATCATGGCAAACAGCGCGCGCGACCCTTATTACCGCGCATCGGTACGCTCTGAGGTGCTCCATAAACCGGCTTACGCCGAAGCCATTCAAGAAAAATGCGCGGTCTGCCACATCGGGATGGCACATCACACCGCCCTCCTGACGGAACAATCTGCCGCACTTCTGCCAGATGCAGGATACCTCAACCCGACCCATCCGCTTTATCCGCTGGCAATAGATGGAGTTTCCTGTTCGCTTTGCCATCAAATTCAAGGGGATAACCTTGGGAAAATGGAAAGTTACAGCGGCGGTTACCTCTTTGAAAAAGAGCCGAAACCGGGCGAGCGCGCCGCTTATGGGCGATTTGCGGTGGATGAGAACATGGCAGCCGTCATGCGCAATGCCTCTGGTTACCAGCCGGTTCAATCCGAACATGTCACCCAATCCGAATTATGTGCCGTGTGTCACAATCTCTATACTCCCTATTTCACCAGTGAGGGAAAGCTCAGCACGGATTTGTTCCCGGAACAAACACCGCATCTGGAATGGCTGGCCTCGGAATTCACCAGTACCTCATCCTGTCAAACCTGCCACATGCCGGCTGTGGAAGGCGAAGCCCCGATTGCCAACACCGGCAGCCCCAGGCGTAGCCCGGTAATGCAACACACCTTTATTGGCGGAAACCGCTACCTGCTGGAACTGCTGGCTGCCAACCCGGATGCGTTGAATACCTCAGCCACTGCCGAACAACTGGAACAGGCCCGCCTGCTCACCCTTCAGCAGCTTCAGCAAAACACTGCCCGTCTAAGCGCAGATGCCCAACAGCAAGACGATGAAATGATCGTTGACGTCACCGTTGAGGTTCTGACCGGTCATAAATTTCCCACCAGTTTCCCATCAAGGCGCGCCTGGCTGCACCTGAAGGTAAGCGATGCCAATGGGAATTTGGTGTTTGAATCCGGGGGTTGGCAGAGGAATGGCTTGATAACTGGCAACGATAATGACCTCGATGAAGGGAATTATGAACCCCATTATCAGGTCATCACCAGCCCGGATCAGGTGCAGATTTATGAACCGATTATCGGCGACCCGGATGGTAAAGTGACCACCACCCTGTTGCGCGCGCAGCGCTACCTGAAGGATAACCGTCTGCTGCCGCGCGGCTTTGATAAAAGCCGCGTCAGCGCGGATATTGGCGTATACGGTGAGGCTGCCCAGGACCCGGATTTTATCGGCGGCAGCGATACAGTTCAATACCGCATCAAAACCGCTGGTTTTACCGCCCCGTTCAAAGTGGAAATTGAGTTGTTATACCAATCCTTTGGCTACCGTTGGGCAGAAAAATTCCGCGCTCAAACGGACAACCCGGAGGGAGTTGAGTTTTACGGGTATCTGGCATCACTGTCCAATTCCCCCTCCACCATTCATTCCATAACCCTGACTTCCCCTAACCCCTGAGCGGGGCAACTCTACGGAGGGCAGCCTCAATCCTGTGAACCACCAGCAGGGTCAGTGAAGCAGCCACCAGCACAACAATTCCATCCACAAAACCCAGGGTCGGAATGATTTTCGTTCGAAGCAGGATGACCATCACCTCTCCGATGATGATCGAGAGGATTGGGGCAATTTTATGAACTTGAGGAAAGTACAACGCTGCCAGCGTCGCCGGGGTCAGAGCAATTAGTCCTGCAAAAGTGGTTTGCGTCAACAATGTAAAAATTGGAATTTGTGGATCGAGGCCGCTCAGCAGAAAGAGCGCAATCAAAACGCACAATCCAAGCGCCAGCCAGCGCCCTGCACGGGTCGAATTTCGGGCAATTCCAAAATCATGTGAGAACATGGTTGCCAGAGCCAGCAATTGCGAATCGGCGGTTGACATGAGCGCTGCCATTGCGCCTATTATGACAAATACATACACCCATTCCGGCGCATAACTCAATACCATTGCCGGTAAAATCATATCCGGGTTGGAAACGCTCAAAGACGTCCCCCGCGCCCATACCCCAATGGTTACCGGTGCCAGAAACAGAAAACTGACCAGTAAAGGATACAACCAGGTTACTTTTTTGAGAGAATCAAGCGTTTTTGCTGCATAAAATCGCGAAAACACCTGCGGAAATAACGGATTGACAAACGTCCAAAGTAGCAGATAGGAAAACCAGGTGGTCATTTGAAAAAATTGATCCGGCCCGGGTCGAGTAAAGTGCTGTGGAGAAGCCAGAAAAGCTGTTTCACCGGCGCTCTGCCAGCCCCCCAGACCGGCACTCACAAAAACCACCGCCAGAATCATTGCAACGATCATCAAAAATCCTTGCAGCACATCCGTCCACGCCGAAGCCTTCATCCCGCCAAAAACAACTGTGGCGCCAATCGCCAGAATGGTGGCCGCACCCCCTGCTCTTAATAAATCCACATTGAATAAAGAAGAAAGTAAAATGCCCGCGCCAATCGCCTGGGTGAGCAAGTAGGGAAGGGTAAAAACCACCATTACAACCATCACCAGCCAGCGCAGGAAACGGCTATTGAACTCGCCGCCAATTAATTCAGGTGCAGTCAGGTAGCCCTTTTGTTTTCCCAATCTCCAAACCGGCCGCCCAATCAAATAAAATGCCAGAGGCACCAGTGCAGTCCCTACCCCCATGATTCCATATTGTCCAAAACCGGTTTTCCACGCTGCCCCCGCAAATCCTAAAAAGAAGAAGGCCGAAAAATTGGTTGCAACCAGACTGAAGAACAAAACCAGCAAGCCCAACGAACGGTTGGCAAGAAAATAACCTTCCGGCGTCTGAGGGATTTTCCGCCTTGCCAGAACAGAAAGCCCAATCAGCACGATCAGATAGGATAAAAGCAGGAAAACCTTAAGGGTCACTCGTCCTCCCAGCTGTGCTGGCTGAGAAAGGCAAACATCAGAGCGGTCAACAAAATCAGCCCGAGGTCGAACCAGACCCAATCCGGCATACCCAGTATCAAACGGGGAAGTTTGCCCCAGTTATAAAAATCTGCGCCTAAAAGGACGATGGAAAGCCAGCCTGCTATCCATATCCAGATCTTTGACTTTGTGGACCCGGTGTTCATGATGGCGGGAAATTATATCAGTACATCCACCACCAGCGCCAGAAAAATAAAAGCCAGATACATGCTGGAATAACGGTACATGCGCCAGGCAACTTTATTGCCCGGTTTGCGCAGCACATCCCAGGCGGTGTAAATCAGCCACAACCCCAGCACCAGCGCAGAAATCAGGAAAATACTGCCGGCAACCTTAAACAACGGCATCAGCAAGGTCAGCCCAACCAATTCCAGCGTATAGATGAAGATTTGAATGCGGGTCTCTTTTTCCCCTCGTACCACCGGCAACATCGGCACACCGGCGCGGGCATAATCCTTGGCGCGTACCAGCGCCAGCGCCCAAAAGTGAGGCGGAGTCCACATAAACACCAGCGCAAACAGGAACAGCGAGGGGATATTCAAACTGCCCGTAGCAGCCGCCCAGCCAACCAGGGGCGGAATGGCGCCCGCCCCACCGCCAATCACAATGTTTTGCACCGTCAGGTGTTTAAGCCAGATGCTGTAAATCAACACATAATAAATCATGCCGGCCACTGCCAGCAAGGCAGCCAGCAGGTTGACAAAGCCTGCCAGCAGAAAAAAGGCCGCCAGACAGGCAGCGATGCCGTATGCCAACCCCTCCGCCGGTGTCAAAATGCCGGCAGGGATCGGGCGTTTGGCTGTCCTCTGCATTGCGCCGTCAATTTGCCGGTCAATGTACTGATTCAGCGCGCTGGAACCACCTGCCGCCAGCGCACCCCCCAGCAATGTCCAGAAAGTCAGCCAAAAAGGTGGGATTGCTTTGCCGCCCACCACCATTCCGGCATAAGTCGTCACCAGGAGCAATGCGACGATAATCGGCTTGTTCAACATCAGGTAGGCTTTCAAACGCCGCATACCGCCGACCCGCGGCATGGAAGCCGATTGTCGTTCCTCTGCAGGGCTTCTTCCCAGCCACACCGATGCACTGAAGAGCACCATTAACGCCACCCAAATTGCCGCGGTAATCGCCGCATGAACCACCACCAGATCGAGAGGAAAATCACCTTGAACCTTGAGCGCGCCAATCAACGCCTGTCCGCCAAAGAGTACGATGAGTGCACTGGCAGAGCTCAACACAAGCGGCTGGTCGGCATAAGCGCGGCGCGTAAAAAGAAATAACGCACCTGCCAGAGCGGCAGCCAGTAAAGTAAACAGACGGTGCCCCAGCGCAAGCCATCCCAAGCCGCTGACAGGCAGCCCCCCTCCGCACAACGGAAAACCGGAGCAGGCGCTGCCTGCATCCAGCCGCGCCACCAGCACCCCCGAAATCATCAAAGCAAACACCACCAAAAGAACGATAAACGAATGTTGTTGCAGGTGAGAATGCAAAAAGGGAGCGGGACGGCGAGCATCAGGTGACGAAACAAACGAAACCACCAGAGCCGTGCTGAGCATTGCCATCGTCAGCAGAGCCGCTGCCAGATGCCCGACACCCATCCAGACCGAATCAGCCTGTCCAACCAGCCCCGCACCCAGTAGCAGTTGAGCAAGGAAGAAGAATGAAGCAATGGTCAGGCTCATTTTCAGCCAACCACCCTGCTGCCTGACCCACACCCATATCGTCAACCCCAACGTAATCAGACCGCTGAGCGCTGCGACTAAACGATGAGCCATTTCCACGCGGGCTGCGGCTTCCTGAGGAAAATTTAACTGTCCGTAGCAAGTCGGGAAATCCGGACAGCCTTGTCCAACCGGGTTGAACCGCATTGCGTAGCCGATCATCAAAGAAACAAAAGTTAAAATTGCTGCTGTCAGCAGCCAGTAACGCAAGGTTTTGTTCTCAATGTTCATAAATTTCCTCCCCGAATTCAATCGCCTCGCTATTCCCATTTTTTTCCCCCGATTCGGCTTTGTTCTCCAGTTGCTTACGCACAAAAAAGGGGTAACCCATTGCCAGAATTGCCGCAAAGGTAAACCATTGCAGCGCATACCCAAAGTGAGGGCCTTCGGTGATCTCAATATCCGGCAGGGATGGATACGGCAGGCGCAGGGCAGCCCCCTGCGGTGCCTGCTGAACCCAAACCGGCAGCAGGTTCAGACCGGTTTCATTCTGCCAGCGGTTGAGATCTACCCAGTTCCATGCCTCGGGGCGCGGTTGAACCGTACCCGCTGGCGGATCCGCCACCCCCCCAATTGCCGGTTTCGGTATCGGCCGGCGAAGCATGCCGGTCAGTGAAACAACTCCGCTCTGGCGGTATTGCAGACGGCTTTCCGCATCAGCCTGATCCAGGGGGATCCAGCCGCGATCCACATAGACCACCCAATCCGAGCCATCAATCCGCAGGGGGGTGAACAGGTGATAGCCAGCCTGATTGTCCCAGACCTGATTGCGCCACAAAAATTCGTGTTCAAAATCATAAACACCGCTGACCTGTACCATCCGGTATTCCATATCGGTCAATTGACTGACGGGAATTTCACCGTTCAAATCCAGCGGAGGGGCGTTCAACTGCGCTGTGATGCGCCGATTCAAGTCCTGCCGCCAGGCCAGCCGCTCCAACTGCCAGAAACCCAGTCGTATCATGACCGCCACAGCGGCAATCACCAGCAGCGTGGTCAAAATCCAGCGCGGCGTCAACAAGCGGCTTCTCATGCTTTTATCCTGCCTCGCTGACGGCATGTTCATTTTCACTGCCCGGCAGCGGTTTTACGACCAGGGTGTACAGCCACAATAAAATCCAGGTTGGGAAACCAATCGAGATAATCCCGAATACGCGGTCTGAGGCTTTGGCGCGGGCCAGCACATCAATCCCCAATGAGCGGGTTTGCTGGAAACTGCATTCCATCGTGTACTGGCTGGGGCGGTCCAGCGTCATCCGGCTGCTGGAACCCGGCAGGACCCACAACGGTCCTAACTGATGGGAAACATCATCCAGATTGCGCACAACCAGTGTGTCGCCTTCCACGAATTTCATTTCCGGCAAGGCCGGACCGTTTTCACCATTTGCGATCCGCTGCGCCGTGCCTGCCGGAATGAGAATTTCAACCACCTGAGGCGGACGCTCACTTTGATCCTTGACCAGCTGGTAGGATACCTCACTCACCGCAAAGGCAAAAACCGAACTGATCAGCAAACTCCACCACAACCGCCGTAAGGCTGCCTGAACCGCTGGAGACATCTTACTTCTCCTTCAAAATCTGGCGAATATCCGCGGCGATATCCTCAGGCGGGGTGCCGTAGGAAAAAGTCATCCTCAAATTACCGGCAGGATCAATCAAATAAACGCGGGTCGAATGATCTACCAGATAACCGAGGGCAGTCTGACCTTCCTGAATCTGGCGATAGACCCCGTAGGCCTTCCAGATGGGTGATAACGCTTCTTCGCTGCCGGAAAGACCGATAAATTGCGGATCAAAACCGGCTGCGTAGGATTGAATCCGCTGTGGGCTATCCCGTTGAGGATCAACCGTGATAAAAACCACATCCAGACGATCCGCATATGCCGCCAGATCCGCCTTGACACGTTTCATCTCGGCCATCGTCGCCGGACAAAAGTCCGGACAGGTGGTGTACCCGAAAAAAATCAACGTGATTTTCCCCTGTTGGTCGCTCAAGCGGTACAGCGATCCATCGGCACGGGCAAGTTCAACAGGCGGAGCAGCAACCGGCGGCTCGATCAGCGATCCATGAAAGGAATAAGGCTGGGCAAAGGCCAGCAGCCACACCGCGATCAAGCCTGCCAAAACACCCATACCAATCAACCAGATCGTCCGCTGCATTCCTGCTCCTTCAATCAGATAGTACCGATCAGATACAGCGCCGGGTAGAAGAAAATCCACACCACATCCACAAAGTGCCAGTAGTTAGCGGCTGCTTCCACGGCCCAATGTTTTTCCGGGCTGTAATGCCCTTTGAGGCCATTGCGGTAAACGATGAACAGGAAGATGACACCGGTCAAAACGTGAAAAGCGTGCATGCCGGTCATCATGAAAAAAACCGCTCCTTCCGGGCCATCCGCCGGCCCGAACGGCGCCAGCCGCCACTCGAACCCTACCACACCGACCAGAAAGCCAATTCCCAAAAGCATGGTGATCAGAATGCTGGTTAAGAAGCCTTTGCGGTTGCCTTTGGAAATTTGCACTTCGGCCCGGTTGGCAAAAAACGAGCTGATCAACAGTACCGAAGTAACGATCAGACCCAATTCCTGTTCCAGATGCGGACGTTTATCACCCAGCAGGTAAAAGCGGGTGACCAGCAAAGCCGCAAACACAAAAGAATCGGAGAGAATGAACAACCACAGACCCAGACGGTTGTTCGCCAGTTTTTGTTTATAGGAAGTCAGGGTGGCTTCGTGAGTAGTCATCAGTGTTCTCCTTCCGAGCGAAAGACCCGTCCGATGTGCATGAAGTAAACCAGCACCAGACCGGCTTTGAGTAGAGCCACAACCCATAGAAATATCGCTGCGGCTTCATGGGTGCCAAGGTAGTACTCCACCACCGTAAGGATTGCCAGCCCTAAAAAGACCAGCACACCTCGTTTGAGTTCGTCCATTTTTGCTTTTTGCATTTTTTTCTCCTCAATCACCCGCCTGCTGGGGCAAGACTTCAACATAGCGGGCGCCTTTCAGCCCGTAGTCGTACGGATCACCCACCACTCGAAACGGCTGGGGGTAGTTGTGCATCGGCGCGGGGGTAGGCAGGATAGTCCATTCCGGCGAACGCGACTGCCACACATTCTCCGTCACCACTTCGCCCCGTTTGGCGCTGACAAACAGGTTAATCAGGAAAATCAGCACCGACAGTGCCACCATAAACCCCGCAATTGTGATGATGAGATGAGCCGTTTCAAAACCCTGGGCGGGGTCATAATCGGCGATGCGGCGGCGCATGCCCAATAAACCAATCATCATCTGTCCAAAGGACATGATCAGGAAACCGGGCGTCAAAAGGTAAAAGTGGATTTTTCCAAGCGATTCGCTCATTTTCCTGCCGGTAACCTTGGGATACCAGTAATAAACTGCCGCAAACAGCGGGAAGATGAAACCGCCGAACATGGTCGCGTGGAAGTGACCGACTACAAAATAAGTATCGTGCATGTGCAGATTGGTCGAAATGGTACCTAAAGGCGGGCCGGTGATGCCGCCAATCAGGAATACGACGATGGCGCCGATCAAAAAGAGCATCGGGGTTGCAAAACGAATGCGCCCCATCCAAATTGTTGCCACCCAGGAAAAGAACTTAATCCCGGTTGGGACGGCCACCAGCAAAGTGGAGTACATGAACGGCACGCGCAGGTATTCTTCCATGCCGGAAGTGAACATGTGATGCGCCCATACCAGAAAGCCCACCAGGGCAATACCCAGAGAGGACATTGCCACCCACTTATAACCAAATAAGGGCTTGCGGACAAAAACCGGCAGCAGCTCGCTGATAATTCCCAAACCGGGCAAAACAAAAATGTAAACCGCCGGATGAGAATAGAACCAGAAGAGATGCTGGAAGAGAATGGGGTTGCCACCTTTGGTACCATCAAAAAAGCCCATCCCAAACAAACGCTCAAAACTGACCATCTGGAAGGAAGTGCCAATCAACTGAGTTGCCGTCAATGCGATGATGGAAGTCGCCAGCGTTGCCCAGGCAAATATTGGCATGCGGAACATCTTCATTCCCGGCGCGCGCATCCGCAAAATGGTTACGATCAGGTTCAATGCCCCTAAAATTGAGGACCAGCCGGCAAAGAAAACCGCCACGAAGAACATTTGCATGCCCATTGGCGCACGAATGCTCAAAGGCGGATACCCCGTCCAGCCAGTATCGAACCCGCCGGTAAAAATGGCGGAAACCAGCACGATGGATGCCGGTACCGCCAGCCAGAAGGAAAAAGCATTCAGACGCGGGAAAGCCATGTCCTTTGCGCCAATCAACAACGGCACGGCGTAATTGGACATGGCGGAGATGCCCATCAAGATGGAAACGATCAGGGTCATGCCGTGCATTCCGATCAGCGTGTTAAAGAAGTTCAGCGTAACCCACTGCATGCCGGTCTGTACCAGCTCAACGCGAAAGATCAACGCGAACGAACCGCCCACCACCAGCAGAAAAAGGGAAAGAAAGGCATACTGAACGCCGATGACTTTATGATCCAGACTGAACCCAAAGTAGCGTTTTATACCCGGCTCTTCCTGAATCTCCTCCGGCTCAGGAGTTTCTTCCCCCTTCGCCCAGGCAAACCAGTCGCGGAATGCCCCAATCCCAATCAAGAAACCGATAACCCCAAACGCAGCCCCCAAAACCCAGGCCGGTTCGGCTTTGTAGGCCAGGCCCATCAACGCACGAATGCCGGTCACCACCCCAATCCCGGCTGCCCAGCCGATGATTTGGCCAACCAGTCCACGAACCATTCCGTAAGAAAAAATACCTTTCATAAGTCTGCCTCTCCTCAATGATTATTTGAGCGACTTGATGTATTCGATGATTTCCAGAATTTGTTGTTCTGGAATGGTGTCCTTATAAATCTGCGGCATGACCCCCGGTACAAAACCCTTGGGCACTTGAGCATTGGGATTGATGATCGCCGTCAACAAATACGCATCATCCACCGTGACCACCGAGCCGTCCGTCAGTTCATGGGTCAACCCATACAAACCTTTCCAGGTTGGACCAACATTGGGCGATCCATCTACCGAGTGGCAGGAAAGACAACCGTTGTTACGCGCCCACACTTCTCCGCGTGCAACCGGGTCCGTGCCAAGTGCCGCCAGTTGATCCTGCACCCATTGATCAAATTCGGCCTGGGTAACCACTTTGACCGGCGACTCCATGTAGGCGTGGGAGGTACCGCACATTTCAGCACAGCGCACTTTAAATTCTCCCAATTCGGTGGGGGTTACCCGTAACTCGCGCACCAGATTTTCACCCGGCAGGGTATCCTGCTTGACCCGAAATTCCGGTACCCAGAACGAATGGATGACATCCAGCGATGTCAGTTTCAGCAAGGCCTGCTTGTTGACCGGCATTACCATAGCATTGGACACAATCCCGTAATCCGGATATTCAAACCGCCAGAACCACTGCCCGGCCACCACTTTGATCTCCAACGCCTGCGGATCAGCCCGGCGGGTTTCCGCCAGTGAAACGGAACCCAGATAGGCAAAATAAATCACAATCCCCAGAGGGATGATCGTCCAGATAATTTCCAGTGGATTGTTACCTTTGATATAGACGCCGTCTTCTTCATCATCTCCCGCTTTTTGACGGAACACCACCAGACTGTAACCAAGAAAGACAACGATCAGGGAAAACAACAACGAGATCATGAAGAAATGCAGGTTGAACAGCCGATCAATTGGCTGAGCCTGGACACTGGCGGCAATCGGCAGCAAGGGGATATTGCTCAACAAGAAATAAATCAAGCCTGTGAAAGCTGCAATCAAAACACCCACAATGAAAAAATGCTTCATAGATGATCTCCTCTGAAGGGGGAAATGCTCGCTTGTGGTTTGCGAAAATTTGGGTAAATTCAACCAATCTTCTGCCTGTGCAGGTGTCATCGTGCGTCGGTCATATACCACTACCGCCCCGCTGGACTTCAACGACACCAGCATGACCTGCATTGGCTGCTCGCCGGTAACGAATTCCTGTAAAAATTCGGCGCGGGAAATTGCCTTGTCGTCATAATCCAGAATGATTAAATCCGGTGCCCAGCTTTGCATTTCACTCAGCACGGCTTCATTGGAGGCCACCCGGCGGATTTCCAGCTGTGGGTTTTTCCACTGGCGCTGAATCATTTTTTCCAATCCCTGTCCAAACAAAGGATTGGCTGAGGCAATCAATACCCGCTGATAAGGCGCACTTGTTTTCGGACTCATATAAATTCCCTGAAATTTAACTCCCGAAAATACCCATGTATAATTTACACAAAAATTGTCCGATTTTCTATCCTCGGACAATTTTTTACAGGTTAAATTCAATTTTCTGATGGGGTGATTTTCAGCTCACCCGCTCATCATTCTCTTTTGTGGATTAACCCCAATTGCAGGCCTTTACTGACGGCTTCGGTACGGTTGGAGGCTTCCAGCTTTTCAAGGATGTGGCGGACGTGTGTTTTGACGGTATTTTCCGAGATAAATAAATGAGCCGCAATCTGGCTGGTCGTTTGCCCGGCAGCCAGACAATCCAGCACTTCCAGTTCACGGTCACTGAGTAACGGTTGAGATTTGATTTCCCCCTGCTGCGCCAGTGCGCGCAGCACAATGCCCGTCACCTCCGGAGATAGTGCGCCATCCCCTTGTGCAACCCGCAAAATGGCTTTCCGCAAGTCTTCCGGCTCGATATTTTTCAGCAAGTAGCCATCCGCTCCCAGACGGATGGCAGAAAGTAAATCTTCTTCTTCCTCAGAAATGGTTAGCATCAAGACGCGCACCGCAAGATTCATCCGCCGGATTTGATCCACCGTCTGAATGCCGTCCATATCCGGCATGTTCACATCCAGCAGGACAACATCGGGTTTCTCCTGCTGAATGACTTGTAAAGCCTCGCGCCCGTTGCCGGCTTCACCGACCACCTGTAGACCAGGCAGGTCATTGATCAGCCCAATCAGACCGCGGCGGAAAAGAGCATGATCATCCACGACAACCAGTCGAATGGGAAAAGCAGTCATACTGGAGCTTCCTCTTGCTTTAAAGGTAAATGAACCCGGATGGTCGTCCCTGCCTGAGGCTTACTGATCACCTGAAAATCTGCCCCGATCAATTCCGCGCGCTCGCGCATGCCGCGCAAACCGTGCCGCGAAAACTCCGGCACATCCTCGGCGCTGAATCCCACCCCGTTATCGCTGATTTCCAGAATCAGCATACCTTTCCAGTTGCGCACTTCAACGCGAACCTGGCTTGCCTGCGAATGCTTGCGCACATTACTGAGAGCTTCCTGAACAATTCTTAACAATTGGGCCTGAATTTCGGGCTCAATTTTCGGCAATTCAGCCGAGATAATACGTTCGACGCGCATACCGCTATTCTTCTCAAATTCGCGGCAAAGCGGTTCCAGCCAGAGGTTCATATCTTCGCCCGGACTTAATCTCAA
>NZ_JBRCOK010000154.1:0-10453 GCF_053501535.1 Bellilinea sp.
CAGTGCGCGGCTGCCCTGCGCGCTGACCCGCGCGACCCCGCCGCTTACCAGCAATCCCAGCGCGCTGTTCAGCAGACCTTCCTGCAGGAACTGCCGGCGTTACCGCTTTACTTCCGATTGCAAATTACCCTTGCCAGCCCGCAGCTGTGTGGCGTCCAGATAGACGCCAGCGCGCGGAGCGTGTTGTGGAACATTGAAACCTGGGACAGGGGCGAGGGCTGCCGGTGAGCGAGGGGTGAGTTTGACTCCGGCTGTTTTTTGGGTTATAAAAAGACAGTCATATATAGTCATGCAAAAGATCATAAGGAGGTGTAATCATGGCAGCCATTGCAGGCATTGCCAGGCCTGGCGAACAAAATCGCGTTGTTCGCATGATTGAAAAAATTGCCCATCGTGGCAAACGGGGTAAAAAACTCATTCGAAATCATCGTGCCACATTGTACGCGTGTTGGCAGCCGGTTGAAAGGCGATTGGTGCCGCCCAGCCTGGAAAAGCAAGCCGTTTGGGATGGATTTTCAGCGCCGCTGCCGGAAATGAAGTTCATAGCAGCCAGCAAATATCCATTTGCCCTCGCTGCACTTGCCGGCGACGAATTGATCATCGCCCGTGATCCACTGGGGGTCAAGCCTCTCTATTTCGGGAAAGATGGAGACAGCCTGGTCTTTTCTTCGGAGGTTAAAGCCCTTTTGCCCATTACAAAGGATATTCATGAATTCCCGCCGGCAACCGTTTATACGACCGCTCAAGGCTTCCGAATTTATAAAACCTTCAAAACCAGCATTAATCAGGCTGCCAGCGAAAATGAACTGGTAGCCGGTTTGCGCCTGCGGCTGGAGCAGGCAGTCATCCGACGAATTGTATCGGATGAAATGGGCTGCTGGCTTTCGGGTGGTCTGGATTCTTCAGCCATTGCAGCCGTAGCCAGACCCCATGTGCGCAGTCTGCACTCTTTCGTCAGCGGTGTTGAAGGTGCAGAGGACGTAGAATACGGACGGCTGATGGCGACTCACCTCAATACCATCCATCATGAACGCATTGTTACCTTAAAGGAGATGCTTGAAGCGCTGCCACAGGTCATTTATCACCTCGAGTCCTTCGATGCTTTGCTGGTACGTTCATCCATTACCAATTACTTGACTGCTGAGATGGTAGCAGATTACACCGGCAGTGTCTTTTCCGGCGAAGCCGGAGATGAACTGTTTGCCGGTTATGATTATCTCAAGTCACTCCCGATAGAAAATTTGCCCGCCGAATTGGAAGATATCCTTCAACGGCTGCACAATACGGCCCTGCAGCGGGTGGATCGCTCCGCTCAGGCGCACAGTGTGGTGCCGCTTGTCCCGTTCACCGACCCGGATCTGGTGGAGTTTGCTTTGAGCATCCCGCCGCATTTCAAACTGTACCGCCGCGGTGATGAAATCATCGAAAAGTGGATTTTGCGTCGAGCAGTGGAGGATTTGTTGCCTGCCTCGGTGCTGTGGCGGCCGAAAGCCAAATTCTGGCAGGGTGCCGGCGTGCAAAATCTGATTGAAGAACATGCCAATCAACAGGTCAGTGATGCCGATTTCAAGCGCGAGCGGCGGTTGCCCAACGGTTGGGTTCTTAACTCGAAAGAAGAATTGTTTTACTACCGCATCTTCAAAGATCACTTCGGCGATCTGGAAAATCTGGACTGGATGGGACGCACCAAAGGCGCCCCCATGCAGTAATTCTCTCTAACAGGCATCATTTTTATTCCGGAAAAAGGTGCGGGTTCTTGAAGGGAATCAACGCCAGGATTACGGGCTGCTCGTAATAAGCGGCGCGGTCAATCACATCGCCAGTCAGCAGTCCCACCGCACCGTTTTGCTGTTTGGAATTTTGCCGCCCGAACAGGCGGTCATCGGCTTCGCCCAGTTCCACACCCTGCCGCACCAGATCCGCCAGCGCAGGCGGCAGGTCGAAGGTGGCGCTGCGGGCTTTGCCGCAGCCTCCAGCGGAAAGAATCACCACCCATGCAAACGCGCTCATCGTCCCGTCTTTTTCCTCAACGCCGCCTTCCACTCCGGCCCAGTAATCCGCAGCCGGCAGTTGCCGGCGGGCGGCACGGGCGCGGTTGAGCGCGCCTTGCAGGGTTTCGGCATCGCTCAGCGGTTGAATGCCGACTCCGCTGGGTACGTTGACCGAAATCACCTCAATCTGGGAATGCGGGAACATGCGCTGGAAGCCGCTGCGTACGGCTTCGATCTTCACCGGATTGTGCGAAGCCACCACCAGCCGAACCGGTAATACTTCTTCCGCCTCGTTCATGGTTTAACCGCCCGCGTGGCAATGTAGGAAGGAAGATACTCGCCCAACACACTGGTCGGGTCAATATCCTCGTAGAAACCGGTCAGCACAAAGCCGGCGGCCAGCTGCCCGCCGATCTGCTCTTCCAGCGAATGACTCCATTCCAGCGGCATCCCCTCATCCATGAGCTGCTGTAGTTTTTCGGGCGGAAGGTGAGTCAGGTCGGCATAGGGCAGTTTGTTTTTGACCACCAGCCGACCCTGATCCAGTTCGTCAAAGTCGAACAAGTACAGCACCGGGTTGTTGAATCCGGCCAGCAGCACCCCGCCGCGGCGCAGCACGCGGCAGGCTTCGCGCCACACCGCTAAAATCTCCGGTACGAAAATGTTGGAAACCGGATGAACGATCAGGTCAAAGCTGGCGTCATTGAACACGGAAAGGTCGCGCATATCACCTTCCACCAGCGTCAGGTTCAGGCCTTCCCGCTCGGCAACCAGCCGGTCCTGCGCCAGCTGCGCCGGGGAGTTGTCGAAAACGGTTACTTTTGCCCCGCAGGCGGCCAGCAGGGGGCCCTGCTGCCCACCCCCCGAAGCCAGACACAAAACATCCGCCCCGGCCAGCGGCGGGAACCAATCGGCAGGCACGAAGCGGGTTGGGGTGAGCAAAATGTGCAGTTCACCCCTGCGGGCGGCGGCAACTTCTTCGCTGCTGACCGGTATCGTCCACGGGTTTTGGCGGGCAACCTGCCGGTTCCAGGCTTCACGGTTGTAAGTGCGGATGTCCATGAGTTCCTCAAAATCTCCTTTGTCTAAAATGTTCGGCTTGTCCTCGCAGCGCCGTGTGCATCCATTACCCGCCTTCCAGGCGGTAACCGTAGCCGCGCACGGTGAGGATGTAACGCGGTTCATCCGGCTGGGGTTCGATTTTCTTGCGCAGCAGAAAGATGTAACGGCGCACGGTGGTGGTGTTTTCCTGCCGGTATGCGCCCCACACTTCGCGCACCAGCTCGGTTTCGGCAACCGCTTTGCCGGCATTGCGCGCCAGCACCTCCAGTAAACGAAATTCGGTCGGGGTGAGCGTCAGTGGCTGACCGCCACGGCGTACTTCGCGCCGGTCCAAATCCACTTCCAGGTCGCCAATTTGCAGGATATTTCGCTCCGAAAGCGGTTTGTGTCGGGCGCGGTTCAACACCGCCTGAATGCGGGCGTTCAATTCGGCAAAACTGAACGGTTTGGTCAGGTAATCATCTACCCCCAGACCAAAGCCGCGCAGTTTGTCTGCCTCGGAGCTCTTTGCGGTGAGTAGAATAATCGGCACATCTGAAAGTTCGCGCAGGCGGGCGGTCACTTCCCAGCCGTCCATGCCCGGCATCATCACGTCCAGCACGACCAGATCGGGGTGTTCGCGGTAAGCCTGCCGCAGAGCTTCATTGCCGTTTGCGGCAGCAATCACGGAATACTTCTCTTCGCGCAAAAAGTCCTGCAAAAAACGCAGCAGAGTCGGATCATCATCCACTACCAGTATCTTGGTCACGGTGTTTTTCCCTCCTCCTGGGGTGATCCTTCCGGTTCGCCAACTTCGGCCAGCGGCAGCCAGCAGGTGAAGCAGGCTCCGCCTTGCGGGTGATTTTCGGCGCGTACCTCGCCCTGCATGGCTTCCACCAGCCGGCGGACAATGTACAGGCCCAACCCATGTCCGTAGATGGTGCGGTTGTCTTGACTGTCGTGGCGGTAGAACTGCTCGAAGAGGTGCGGCAGGGCATCCTCCGGCACCCCCGCGCCGTGATCGCGCACCTGCAGCCAAAGCCGGCCGTTCTCCACCCCGGCGGACACCTCGATCTCCCCCTCAGGGGCATACTTGAAGGCGTTATCCAGCAAATGGAACAGGATACTGGTGAGCGCCTGTTCGTCAGCCAGTACCGCCGGCGAGCCGGGCGGCAGCAGCCAGCACACCCGGCCGGCATCCGGCAGGTGGGCAATCTGGTTTTGCAGGGCGGTATAAATGCGGCTGACCGGCAGGGGAGCCGGGTAAAGCGGCAGTTTACCGGCATCCAGCGCCGAAAGGTCCAGGATGGTTTCCACAAAATGGGTCAGGCGTTCGATTTCTGCCTGCACGAGGGCGATGATCTGGCTGCTGCGGCCGGAAAGCGGGCGCGTGCCGTACATCAGCAGTTCAATGCCGCTTTTGATGTTGGTCAGCGGGGCGCGCAATTCGTGCGAAACCAGCGAAACAAAGTCCGATTTGAGCCGGTCGAGTTCGCGCAGCATGCGGTTTTGCGCCTCCAACTGCTGATAGGCCTGACTGAGGTCGGCGGTTTTTTCGGCAACGCGTTGTTCCAGTTCGCGGTTGAGCCGCTCCAGCTCGGCGCGGTCTGCAGCAATCCGCTCGTAGGCGGCCTGCAGGGCGGCCTGCTGGCGTTTTTGCAGGCTGAGGTCGTGAGCCGTGCCGGCAATCATCAGGCGTCGGTCACCGGAAGAAAGTACCGGGCGCAAGGAAAGAAAGACCGGCAAAAGTTCGCCATCGCGGCGCAGCAGCACCGTTTCACCCGACCAGCCCCGTCCTTCGCCTTGTTGTTCACTCTTTGCCAGATCCAGCCACGAATACGCCCCGCGCGGCTCCGGCAGCAAATCGGCCAGGGTTCGCGTGGTCAGTTCCGCCTCGCTGTAACCGCTGGCCGTCGAAAGCGCCGGGTTGACCAGTGTAAGCCGCCCGTTTTCGTCACAAATAAAAGCCGGCTCCGCCACGCTCTTGACCAGCCCGGCGTACTGCTCGTATTCAATTTCACCGGTGACCAATCCCTGACGGGCGATCAGCCCCAGCGCCAGTAAAACCGTCACCCACAACACCGGCTGGTTGAGCTGGTTGTTCAACTGCCAGTCCAGCAGCACAAACCAGCCCAACAGCAGCACCGCCAGGATGGGCAGCAGGCTTTGCAGACGCGCCAGGCCGCCCTGTAAGAAAAAAGGAGCCGATGGGCGGTGTTTTCTGGAGGGATCGAGAATCACCGCGGCGGAAGGCGTGCGCAGCAAGGCAGCCAGCCAGAGCGCATCCCCCACTGCCCAGCCGAGATCGGTAACCGCGCCAATCTGATAACTGCCCTGGAGCAGCGCCGAGGCATACAATGAATCGGTCAGCGTGTAGACCACCAGAGCGGCAATCAGCCAGCCAAACGGCAGTGCCGGCCGCCGCGCATCGCTGATCAGGAGCAGGTTGATCACCACCAGCAGCAGTCCCAGATCGGATAAGGGGTAGAGAATGCCCAGCGGGTTGCCGCTGGCCGGCGGCGCATCCAGGCGCGGCTGAACGGCCAGCAGGTAGATCAGCGCCAGCGATGCCAGCGATGTGAGCGTAATATCCAGCCAGCGCCGCAGCCGGCTGCCGGAAGAAGGCCGCGGCCGCGGCAGATTTGCCAGACCGCCAGCTGCAAGCACAGCGCCCGGCAGATAGAGCACATCGCAAAGATTGGGTTGCGCCAAAAAGCCCGGCTGTAGCCCCAGCAGCATCATGCGCAGCAGGTCATTCAAGGCCCATACGCCCAAACCCAGCGCCAGTAAGGTGTAACCCCGCCGCGCTTCACTTTGAACGATGCCGCTCAGCCAGCCGGCGGCTGCCGCCGTTGCCGCCCCGGCGGTCAGGATGGACAAACTCCCCAGCCAGTAACGCTCCCAGGCGTTGGTAGAACCCCACAGCAGCCAGGCAGCGTAAAATGTCAGCAACAGGCTGATTGCCAGCGGAAAACGCATACGCTGCAGTGTTTGGCTCATGCTTGTATTGTAGCAAGCCAGGCAGGCCACTGCAAGCCATCGGCGGATGGCATCAGGGCTTCTCAACGTCGAAAACGGTCAAACTTCAGCCAGCGGGTGATGACCGATGTCTGTTCGGAATAATTCACTGATGAGTCAAATCGAGCGCTTTTGCCCCCTCCTGCGCCTCCCCCAATCTCGCCAACGCGATATTGGGGGAGGTCGGTGGGGGTTCGTTCGTTGAAAAAAAACGCCTTTCAACCATTTTACAGACGCAGGTTCATCCTTGACTTTTCGGACGGTTTATGACATACTCAAATCACCTTCATGGTGGATTGCACCACCTCAAGAGTCGCCATCCTAACGAAGAGGAGGTGATGCTGACAATGGCAGATAGTAGTAGTAAGCGCATGGCTGCGGCATCCCTCCTCGCTTCCCGATAAAGGTTGCCGCAGCCAAAGAAAGGCAGAAACCGCCCGCAAGGGCGGTTCTCTGTTTTTGCCGGGTATCTTATAGTACAATCCAGCCCATGAGCAGCACACGTAAACAAATCTTACTGACCAACGATGACGGGATCGAATCACCCGGCCTGTGGGCAGCCGCCGAAGCGCTGGCGCGGCTGGGTTTTGTGACCGTCGCAGCCCCGCGCGACCAGTACAGCGGCGCCGGGCGCAGCCATCCCCTGCAGGCGGACGGCATCATCACCCCGCGTTCTCTCCAAATCGGCCGTCAGATCTGGACAGCCTACGCCATCGGCGGGTCGCCGGCGCAAACCGTCATGTTTGCCATCCTCGACCTGATGCCGCGCAAACCCGATCTGGTGGTTTCGGGCATCAATTATGGGGAAAATGTGGGCAGCGGCATCACCGTTTCGGGTACACTGGGCGCCGCGCTGGAAGCCGCCAGTTTTGGCATCCCGGCGCTGGCGGTTTCCCTCGAATTGCCCAGCGGGGAGTATTACTCACACTCGCGCGAGGTGGATTTTTCTACCGCGGCTTACTTTACCGCCTACTTTGCCGAACGATTGCTCAACCTGCCCCCCCAGCCGGATGTGGACGTGCTCAAAGTGGAAGTGCCCGCCTCGGCCACCCCGCAAACCCCCTGGCAGGTCACCCGGCAAAGCCGCCAGCGTTACTTCTTCCCCATCTCCAAACGCAAGGACGGGTTGGAAAGCCCGGCGGATGTGGACTTTATCATCAAGGTCGAGCCGGATGAAGTTGAGCCGGACAGCGATGTGTATGTCATGCGGGTAAAAAAGCAGGTGGCGGTGACGCCGCTGAGTCTGGACATGACTTCACGCCTGCCGCTGGACGGGCTGGAACGAACCCTGCGCGGCAGCGGGTAATTTTATCCGTTCGGGGTAAATTAATTCCCCATCTACTTAAGCATTTTCGGCCCCCAGCTGCGCCTCCCCCAACATTGCATCAGCGATGTTGGGGGAGGTGGGAGGGGGTTCGTTGCGACCCTCGCTAAGTTTTGTACTTGTACCGCAAGTTAATGCGGCTTTTCGGGCGGTTTCAATCCAACGGTTTGCGCTTTCGTTCCGGCAGACTGCTGAGAAAGACCTGCCCGGCGTCATAATCCAGCACCTGACCGGTGCGCTTCAGCCACACCAGTTCTTCATCCCGAATGGCGTGGCTGCCAATCAGATCCACCGATTCGATAAACTGGCCGCTGGCGAGGTCTTGAAAGACGTTTTCTCCCCAATCCACCACCACACGGCCGTCTTTCAGCACCAGCACCCAGCCCCGATTGAGGGCAAATCCTTCCGGCATCGCCGCACCTTCGCCGCAGGCTGCGGTCAGGCAACGGCTTTGACGAATGACCCGAAGGTAGTGGTGCGCAGTTTTTCCACCAGTTGATCCTGCGCTTCGCACCACAGCGGGCGAATCGGGCAGTCATCGCCGAACGGGCAGGCATCCTTGGAGTAGGTGCATTCGTTCAGCGCAATCGGCCCATCAATGGCCTCCACCACTTCCAGAATGGTAATTTCATCCGCCGGGCGCGCCAGGGTCACACCGCCGTGTGCGCCGCGCGAGGTGTGAATCAATCCGGCTATCGAAAGCTGCGAAATGATCTTTGCCAGAAAAGAGGGGGGAATTCGCTGTTCCTCGGCAATCTGGCTGGTTGCGGCGCGCTGATTCGGCTCCAGTTTGGCAAGGTAGTACATTGCCCGCAGGGCGTAATCTGCCTGACGTGTGATTTGCATGGCTTTCATTCCTCAATATTCAATTTGGGTAGGAATACTCTGGTTATATGTTCAGTTTATGGAAAAGACTGTGGTGGTGCAAGTGACAGAGGTCACCATTCCAGTTGACATTCAGCGTTTGCTGGACAATTTTTATACAATTCCGGTAAAATGGGCACATGGCAACCTTTAACTTCCACTACCCTATCGTTGTTCGGTATGGCGACCTTGACCCGCAGTGGCATGTCAACAACGCCCGTTTTCTCGTCTTTCTGGAACAGACCCGGCTGGCGTATGTCCAGAACCTCGGTTTGTTTGATGGAAAGGACTTTTTCAAGCTCGGCATGATCGTTGCCGATGTGCACATTGCCTACCGCGCACCAATTCAACTGAATGAAGCGGTGCGGGTGGGAATGCGGGTGACCCGCCTGGGCAGCAAGAGTTTTCAGACCGAGTATGTCATCGAAAATCCACAAACCGGCGAGGTCAAAGCCACTGCCGAGATCATCATGGTCACCTTTGATTACTACCAGAACCGCAGTATTCCTATTCCCGACCACTGGCGTGAAAAAATTGCCGCTTTCGAGGGCATTCCGCCCGGCCCAACCCCCGCCTGAACCCTTGTAAAGGAAAACCCATGAAAACACTCCCTGAAATCAACAGTGCCGAACTGGTTGACTTTTTAACCGGCTTGCTCAACACCCCCAGCCCGTCCGGTTACACCGAATCGGCCGTTCTGTATACGGCGGCTGCGCTGCAGTCCATCCCCGGCCTCAGCTACCTGCGCACCCGCAAAGGCGCCCTGTTGGCCGTTTTCCCCGGCGAACAGGCCCTTCAGCCGCGTGCCCTGACCGCCCATGTGGACACGCTGGGCGGCATGGTCAAGGAAATCAAAAGCAACGGCCGGTTGCGACTCACCCGCATTGGCGGCATTCCGTGGAATGCCATCGAAGCCGAAGGCTGCACTGTTTTTACCGTGGACGGCAAAGCCTACCGCGGCAGCGTGCTGCCGGAGAAGGCCTCGGTACATGTCTATGGCGAGAAAGTTTCCTCCACGCCGCGTGATGAAACCAGCATGGAAATCCGGCTGGACGCCCGCACATCCAGCGCAGACGAAACCCGCGCGCTGGGCATTCAGGTGGGCGATTTCGTCGCCTTTGACCCGCGCGTTGAGGTGCATAACGGCTTCGTCCGCTCGCGCTTTCTGGATGACAAAGCCGGTGTGGCCTGCATTGTGGCCGCCTTCCAGGCCCTGCAGCGCGCCGGTTTGCGTCCCAAACAAACCACCTACGCGCTGATCAGCAATTATGAGGAAGTGGGTCACGGCGCTTCGACCGGTTTCCCCGCCGAGGTGGGTGAACTGGTTGTGGTGGATATGGCGGCAGTCGGCGAAGGGCAGACCTCGGATGAATTTCACGCCACGCTGTGCGTCAAAGACTCCGGCGGGCCGTACGATCACGCCCTCAGCACCCACCTGCGGCGGCTGGCCGACCAGTACCAGATTCCCTACAAAGTGGACATTTACCCCTACTACGGCTCGGACGGCGGCGCACTGCTGCGCAGCGGCGCTGACTTGCGCGTTGCGCTGATCGGCCCCGGCGTGGATTCCTCTCACCACTACGAGCGCACCCATCTGGATGCGCTGCTGGCGACCACGCGCTGGATTCTGGCCTACCTGCTGGCCGATTGAGCCGTTCAACGCCGTAAAATGACCGCGGTGGCATCCCGGTATACCTCGCGCCAGCCGGCTTGCTGAAGGGCCTGCCCCAGGGCTTGTTCAGCCGGGATGATCACCCAATCCACGCCATAGCGGGTCAGAACCTGCTCCCAGCCGGGGGCAAGGGTGATGGCCGTTTCGTATTCGCGGGTCAATGCTTCGCCGTAAAAATCGGTCTGACCGTCAATAAAGACGCGGTAATCGGGATACAGGCGGTAAAGCAGGTAACCGCCCCACGGAAAATGGTTAAACATACGCCCGCTCTGCGGGTTGTGCTCCAGCCAGTCCACCGCCGCCACCGGAAAAGTTTGCGGGTCAAAGCGGTTGACCTGGTGCACGGCCGGGACGAACAGAAGCAAGAGGATCAAAACCGTCACGCTCAGCGGAATCCAGACCACCCCGCGCAGCTGATCTTCCACCGTCGCGACGGCTGTTTCGATTTTTTCCCAGCGCCAGCCGCGAACTTGCTGCGCCAGCGCCGTGGAAAGGATGGGCACTGCAACCACCGCATACAGCGGGATGTTGCGCGCGCTGAAC
>NZ_JBRCOK010000155.1:0-16732 GCF_053501535.1 Bellilinea sp.
GGGGGTGGGTGTGGGCGTCGGCGGGGGAAGCGTGGGTGTATTCAGGCTTTCAGGCGTTGGAGACATCTGCCCTTCAGATGGGTTTGTTGAGCGGTTGAGGGGTAAATTGCAGCTCAACATCACCAGCAGCAGAAGGATGGAAACCAGGCGGATATTTTTCATTTTGGGCATAATGCCTTATACCGGAATGTGAGGGATGTGTCAATGTTTCGAAATCTATTCGGCGGCTTTTTCAATGGTATAATCAACTCGCTCCCCAGCGGGAGCAATTTTGATGACTTTGTGGTCAGTTTCTAAACGTTGAAACAACGAACCTTTTAAGTGAAGGGTACGAAATCAAGCATGAGTATCGTTCTGACAGGCTCAATTGCCTATGATTACCTGATGACCTTTCCCGGTTATTTTAAAGACCACATCATGCCGGATCGGCTGGATTCGATCAGTCTCTCGTTTCTGGTTGATCATATGGTGCGGCAGCGGGGAGGGATTGCTCCCAACATCGCTTATACGCTGGCATTACTGGGGGAAAAACCGCTGGTATTTGGCACAGCGGGTGAGGATTTTGAGGATTACCGGCAGTGGTTGGAAAGTCACAACATTGATACCACATACATCCGCATTATACCGGGGGTCTTTACCGCCAGTTTCTTTGCCAATACCGATCTTGCCAATAATCAGATTTGCAGTTTTTACACCGGTGCAATGGCATTTGCGCGCGAATTATCACTGGAAATGCTGCAATCCCGCCCGGAAATGGTGGTCATTTCGCCGAATGACCCGGTGGCAATGGATCGGTATGTTGAGGAATGCAAGCAAATGCAGATCCCTTATGTTTATGATCCCAGCCAGCAGATTGCCCGCTCGAACCCGGAAGAATTGCGGCGAGGAGTTGACGGGGCTTACAGCCTGTTTGTGAATGAATACGAGTGGGAACTGCTGCAAAAACATACCGGCTTCAGTGGAGATTTCATCCTGCATCGGGTGCCGCTGGTGGTCATTACGCGCGGTGCAAAAGGCGCGTCCATTTACTGGCGGGCCAATGAGGTGGAAGTCCCTGCCGTACCGGTGGAAAAAATTGTAGATCCAACTGGCGTAGGGGATGCCTTCCGCGGTGGATTTTTGCGGGGGTGGCGACTGGGTTTGGATTTTGAAATTTGCGGCAAGATGGGCTCACTGGCTGCGGCATATTGTTTAGAGCAGCGTGGTACCCAATCGCATTATTTTACGATCGAAGATTTCATCATGCGTTTTCGCGCTCATTTTGATGATGGTGGTAAGCTGGAAATGATGACTCAAAAAACTGCTTAATTTTTTTAGGAGGAAACGAATGACCAATTTTGATGTGAAGGACTTAAAACTGGCAGAAGGAGGCCGACGGCGGATTGAATGGGCAGCGCGCGAAATGCCCGTGCTGCGCCAGATCCGCGAGCGGTTCGAAAAAGAACGCCCGCTGGCGGGTATTCGCATTTCAGCCTGCCTGCACGTGACTACCGAAACAGCCAACTTGATGCAAACGTTGCAGGCTGGTGGAGCAGAAGTGGTGCTGACTGCCTCGAACCCGCTTTCGACGCAGGATGACGTGGCCGCCGCGCTCGTTTCTCATTCCGAGATACCGGTATATGCAATCAAGGGTGAAAACAACACGGTTTATTACAAGCACATTCATGCCGCGTTGGATCATAAACCGCACCTGACGATGGATGATGGCGCGGATCTGGTCAGCGTTTTGCACAAAGAACGGCGGGAATTGCTGTCCAACGTGATTGGTGGGACGGAAGAAACCACCACCGGTGTCATTCGCCTGCGGGCAATGGCAGCCGATGGTGCACTGGCTTTCCCCATCATTGCCGTTAACGACGCCATGACCAAACACTTCTTCGATAATCGCTACGGCACTGGTCAATCCACCATTGATGGAATTATCCGCGCAACCAATATTCTGCTGGCTGGCAAAAATTTTGTGGTGGCGGGCTATGGCTGGTGTGGACGCGGCCTGGCGATGCGGGCGCGCGGCATGGGTGCCAATGTGATTGTGACCGAAGTGGACCCGCTCAAGGCGCTCGAAGCGGTCATGGATGGCTACCGCGTGATGCCGATGAAAGAAGCGGCCCAAATTGGGGATGTGTTCTGCACGCTGACGGGGGATATTAACGTCATTGACCGCCAGCATTTCGAAGTGATGAAAGATGGAGCGATCATCTCCAATTCCGGTCACTTCAATGTGGAAATCAACATCCCTGCGCTGGAGGGAATGTCCTCCTCCCGGCGGCTGGTGCGGCCGTTTGTCGAAGAATTTGAGTTGAAGGATGGCCGCCACATTTACCTTTTGGGTGAGGGCCGTCTGATCAACCTGGCTGCAGCCGAAGGCCATCCTGCCAGCGTAATGGATATGTCGTTTGCCAATCAGGCACTCAGCGTAGAGTATATGGTCAAGCATGCTGCCGACCTTAAGAAACAGGTTTACAGCGTGCCGGCAGAAATTGACAGCGAAATTGCCCGCCTGAAACTGGCTGCCATGGGTGTTGAAATTGACGTGTTGACCGATGAGCAGCTGCGCTATCTGAATTCTTGGGAAGAGGGCACCTGAGCCAGGACCACCGTCAGTTCGGAGTAAATCCTTTTCATACCCATTTCAGTATTTCTGACCCCTTCCAACGCTCCTTCAATATCGCCTTATGTATTGCGGGAGGTTGGAGGGGGTAATTTTGCTTTATGCCGAATCTTCACTTCTTAACGCGAAAGGAAATACTCCTTGATTGATCCGAATATTGGGCATCTTGCTTTAACTTGGGGTACTTCGTAGTACAATTGTTTCATCATCCAAACGAAGGGAAAGACCAGATGGCTCAAAAAGTCGAATTAACTCAAGAGGAAATTTTGCGCTACTCGCGCCACCTGCTCATTCCCGAAGTGGGGCTGGAAGGGCAGCGTAAGTTGAAGGCCGCCTCGGTTTTACTGGTGGGCAGCGGAGGATTGGGATCTCCGATTGCTCTGTATCTGGCGGCGGCGGGTGTTGGGCGGATTGGGATTGTAGATTATGATGTGGTTGACACCTCCAATTTACAGCGCCAGATTATTCATGATACCCGCCAGGTTGGGGTGTTGAAAGTCGAATCGGCCCGCAATCGGCTGCTTGCGCTGAACCCCTTTGTTCAGGTGGATGTCTACAATGAAGTTTTTACATCCCAAAACGCTGAACGAATTGCAGCCGATTACGATATTCTTGTGGATGGGAGTGACAACTTTCCCACCCGTTATTTGTTGAATGATTTAGCCGTGTTGAGCGGCAAGCCTTTTGTATATGGATCCATCTTTCGTTTTGAGGGACAGGTGAGTGTATTCGATGCGCGCCATGGCCCGTGTTACCGCTGTCTGTTCCCGGAACCGCCTCCGCCAGATACGGTGCCTTCCTGTGCGGACGCGGGGGTGTTCGGTGTGCTGCCCGGCACGGTTGGCTCCATTCAGGCAACCGAGGTGATTAAACTGATTCTGGGAATCGGCGAACCGCTGATTGGTAAATTGCTGCTATACGATGCGCTGGAAATGAGTATGCAGGTGATTTACCTGCGGAAAAATCCACGCTGCAAGGTGTGTGGTGAATCGCCCGAAATAACCCACCTGATTGATTACGAGGCCTTTTGCGGCGTGCCTGCACGGGCTGTACAGGAAAATGGGTTGGAAGCCGACCGGGTCATTGAACCGTCCGACTTGAAACAGCGCTTGGAAGCGGGGGACGAGGTAATCTTAGTGGATGTGCGTGATCCGGTTGAGCAGCAAGTTTCGGCATTGCCCGGCGCGCTGGTCATCCCGTTGGAGCGGTTGCCTCATCGCATCCAGGAACTTGACCCGCAGCGGGAGTACGTGCTGTTCTGCCGCACGGGTGTGCGTTCGGCAAGAGGTGTGCGTCAACTGGCGGCAGCCGGTTTTCCCAAGGTCAAGAACCTGCGCGGCGGATTGAACGCATGGGCCGAGCAGGTTGACCCGACCATGTTGAAATACTGAGGAAGATGGGGTAGGTATTAATGAGAAACCTTTCCAAAGAAAAACCGGTTTTACTGGCAGTTCTGGCTCATCCGGATGATGAAACCTTTGGCATGGGCGGCACACTGGCCTATTACGCGCGCCGAAATGTAGCAACCCACCTGATTTGCGCCACGCGCGGTGAGGCGGGCGATGTGGACGAGGAATATTTGAAAGGTTACCGCTCGATTGCCGAACGAAGGGAGGCTGAACTACGCTGTGCAGCCGGAAAATTGGGACTGGCGGGGGTTTATTTTCTCGGCTGGCGTGATTCCGGAATGCCCGGCTCGGCGGATAATCAACACCCGCAGGCGTTGATTCAGCAGCCGCTGGAGGAGGTGGCTGCTCAAATTGCGACCTTTATCCGGCGCTTGAAACCGGATGTGCTGATTACCTTTGACCCGATTGGCGGCTACCGCCATCCCGATCACATTTTCATCCACCGGGCAACCGTTGAAGCTTTTCGTCTGGCAGCCGATGAAAACTGGCAGGATGCCGAAAACCTGCCGCCCTACCGTCCGGCAAAAGTGTATTTTCAAACCATCCCGCGCGGTTTCCTGCGCTTTGTGGTGCGATTGCTGCGTTTGTTTGGCAAAGACCCGCGCAAATACGGGCGCAACCACGATATTGATCTGGTTGCCATCAGTGAGGTGGATTTCCCGACCCACGCGGTGATTGATTACCGTAAGGTAGCCGACATCCGCGACGAAGCCTCAAGATGCCATGCCAGCCAGGGCGGCGGTTCACTGACCGGAGGGTTATTCGCCCCTCTGCGGCGGATTTTTGCTTCCAAAGAACTTTACATGCAGTATTACCCGGAGCCAGAAAATGGGCGGGTTGAACGAGACCTGTTTGAAGGCATCGTTCAACTGCCGCCCTTTAAGCGTGAGGATTAATTCCGGTTATCAGGCTTCGACCGGTTCGCCGACAACAATGGACTGGAATACCAGCCCTTCGGGGGTGGCGTCCACCAGAATGGTATCACCCTCTTTGAATTCGCCCGAAAGGACTTTGAGCGCCAGCACATCCTGTACTTCCCGCTGAATGGTGCGTTTGAGCGGGCGTGCGCCAAAGTCGGGGTCGTAACCGGCCTGGGCAAGATATTCCTTGGCTGCCGGGGTTACCTCCAGTTTCAGTCCGCGCTGCATGAGCAGGTTTGCCAACCGCGCCAGCTGAATATCCACAATCTTGACCAGATCATCGCGAGTGAGCGGGTCGAAGATGACGATTTCATCAATGCGGTTCAGGAATTCCGGGCGGAAGTGCGCCTGCAAAATGCGGTTGAGCGTTTCCCGTCCGGGTTTGCCATGCGCGTGATTCAGCCACAATTCGCTGCCCAAATTAGAGGTCATGATGACCACCGTGTTGCGGAAGTCCACCGTGCGGCCCTGACCGTCGGTCAGCCGCCCGTCATCCAGCAATTGCAAGAGGACGTTGAAGACCTCCGGGTGCGCTTTCTCAATTTCATCGAAGAGAACCACGCTGTATGGCTTGCGGCGGACTGCTTCTGTCAACTGGCCGCCCTCTTCATAGCCGACATAACCCGGCGGCGCGCCAATCAGCCGTGAAACGGTGTGCTTTTCCTGATATTCGCTCATGTCAATGCGAATCATGGCTTTTTCGTCGTCAAACAGGAATTCTGCCAGAGCGCGTGCCAGCTCGGTTTTGCCCACCCCGGTTGGTCCAAGGAAAATAAATGAACCAATTGGGCGGTTCGGGTCCTGCAATCCGGCGCGGGCGCGGCGTACCGCATTGGAAACCGAGCGGATGGCGTCATCCTGCCCGACAACGCGTTGATGCAAACGTTCTTCCATGTGCAGCAGTTTCTGCATTTCGCCTTCCATCAAGCGGGAAACGGGGATGCCGGTCCAGCGCGAGACAATCTCGGCGATTTCTTCGGCGTCCACCTCTTCTTTGAGCAGTGCGCCTTCTGATTGTATCTCCTTAAGCCGGTTTTCAGCTTCGCGCAGTTTTTGTTCCAGTTCGCGCAGCAGGCCGTAGCGCAGGCGGGCAGCTTTTTCAAGGTCGTTGCGGCGTTCGGCATCTTCCATTTCAATGTTGGCCTGTTCGATCTTTTCCTTCACTTCCCGCAGGGCTGCAATGGCCTGCTTTTCAGTTTCCCAGCGGGTGTGCAGTTCAGCGGCGCGTTCGCGCAGGTCGGCCAGTTCCTGTTCCAGTTTCTCCAGCCGTTCTTTGGAGGCTTTATCTTTCTCCTTTTGCAAGGCCTGCCGTTCGATTTCCAGCTGCATGATTTGGCGATCCACTTCGTCCAGCGCCTGCGGTTTTGAGTCGATTTCGGTGCGCAGGCGGGCAGCGGCTTCGTCAATCAGGTCAATGGCTTTATCCGGCAGGTGCCGGTCGGTGATATAGCGGTGCGAAAGGGTAGCTGCCGCAATCACGGCTGCATCGGTGATGCGAACGCCGTGGTGCACTTCATAACGTTGTTTGAGGCCGCGCAGGATGCTGATGGTGTCTTCCACCGAGGGTTCCTCGACCAGCACGGGCTGGAAGCGGCGTTCCAGAGCCGGGTCTTTTTCGACGTGTTTGCGGTATTCGTCAATGGTGGTGGCGCCAATCATGTGCAACTCGCCGCGTGCCAGCATTGGCTTGAGCATGTTGCCGGCATCCATGGCGCCTTCGGCAGCGCCAGCCCCAACAACCGTGTGCATTTCATCCACAAAGAGGATCACTTCCCCTGCGGCGCTGGTGATCTCATGCAGGACGGCTTTGAGGCGTTCTTCAAATTCGCCGCGGTATTTTGCACCAGCAACCAGCGCACCCATATCCAGCTGGACAATGCGCTTGTGCTTCAGACCTTCCGGCACATCTCCGTTGACAATGCGTTGAGCCAGGCCTTCCACAATGGCGGTCTTACCCACACCGGGGTCGCCGATCAAAGCCGGATTGTTCTTGGTGCGGCGGGAAAGGATTTGTATGACGCGGCGGATTTCCTCATCCCGCCCGATAACCGGATCAAGTTTGCCCTGACGCGCCATGGCGGTCAGGTCGCGCCCGTATTTTTCCAACGCCTGATAGGTCGCTTCCGGGTTTTGGGAAGTGACCCGCTGTGTCCCGCGCACGGCTGCCAGCGCTTTCAGGATCGACTCTTTGGTGATGCCGTATTGACTGAGCCGTCGTCCTTCGATGCTCTCGGTCAGAGCCAGCAAAATATGTTCCGTTGAAACATAGTCATCCTGCATCCCCTTGGCGTAGCGTTCGGCAGAACTCAGCACATCTGCAGCCGGACGGGAAAGTCCGACTTCTCCCCCAGCGCCATAAACTTTGGGGCGTTTTTCCAATTCCTGGGTCAGCTCTTGCCGAATCGCCAGCACACTGCCAGCAATGCGGGTGATCACCGCGGGTACAACCCCGTCCTCCTGCTGAATTAAAGCCAGCAGCAAGTGAGCCGGTTCGATGGCTTGATGATTCAAGTCCTGCGCCAGTCGTTGCGCCTGAAAAATGGCTTCCTGGGCTTTTTGAGTGTATTTTTCCAGGTTCATTTCAACCTCCTGATAACTCCATGATTTTTAAAATTACCAATAAATCCCTTGCGGGTCTATAATGGCTGTAATCATGCTATGCTTCTAATGTTAGATTCCTGTCGGCAAAATATTAGAGAATGTTAAGAAATGACCTGTCTTTGCTCTGTTTTACCGGTATACTTTGATTTTAACGTGAGTTTGGGATAAGATAAAAATATTGTAGGCAATGCCAATGCCCACCTGCATCTCCCCCAAAATCGCCACTGCGATTTTGGGGGAGGCAGGAGGGGGATGAAAATTCGAAAGTTGATGTAAAAATGATTTATCCCGAATTGACGTTTATTAAGAACAAAGAGGTTTGGAACAAGATGGAAACAATCTCGTCTTGTCTGATTTACTGGCTGGGAGAAGTGGAATATCAGCAAGCCTGGGACTTGCAAAATTTGCTGGCGGAGCAAATTGCCGCTGGAAAACAGCCGCCCAGTCTGCTTTTGCTGGAACATCCGCACACCTATACCATTGGACGGCGCGGCGGACGTGAGCATATTCTCTGGTCAGAGGAAGAAATTAAGCGGCGGGGCATAGCCGTTTTTGAGGTGGACCGCGGCGGTGATATTACCTATCACGGGCCGGGTCAACTGGTGGGCTATCCCCTCTTACCGCTGGCTTCAGCAGGCTGGCAGGGCGAACGTCTGCCGCAAGCCGATTTTGTCGGTTATGTGCGAAAACTGGAAGAGGTTCTCATCCGGACGCTGGTGTACTACGGAATTGAAGCTTATCGCCGCGAAGGGCTGACTGGCGTTTGGGTGAATAAACCAGCCGAAGAAGTTTCATTGCCGGTGAAAATTTCCTCGATTGGAGTCAAGGTAGATGCGAAGGGTGTTTCCCGGCATGGGTTTGCGTTGAACGTTCAGCCGGAAATGGTTTACTGGCAGGGCATCATCCCCTGTGGATTGGATGGTGTGCAAATGACAGCCATGGCTGAGTGGCTTTCTCCCTGTCCATCCGTTCAACAAGTGGCGCAAGAGGTGAGCCGTTACTTTGAGTCGGTGTTTGGTTGTGCGGCTGAATGGCAAACCGCTTTACCGGCAGGTTTACACCGCTGATTTGGCAATCACCCGTACGACCAAAGGGCGGTTGAAAGTCTTCTCAAAGGCTTCTAAATGAGATTCAACGCCCCATTGCTCTAACTGGCAGTCCTGATCGGAAAACATTTCCAGGATGACTTCTTTCTTATCTCCGGACACAAAACGGGCACGGTGTACGGCGCCGATGTGACTGCGGTCAAGGCTTTCAGCCAGCCGCAGGATCATGCCCAATACCTTTACGGCTGTTTGTGAGTCTTTATCCAGTGCGGCAAATTCCGGTTCTTTTTTACTTGGCAGCGCTTTGCGGTGATGCAAACTTGCCAGTGCCATAATGGCGATTTCTTTCTGATCAAAACCGAGCAGATCGGCGTTGCGAATCAGGTAGTAAGTATGCATCTGGTGGTTTTGGTAGGAAAGAAACGCGCCGATGTCATGCAGCAAGGCAGCATATTCCAACAATTCGCGTTCCCAGCGGCCTAACCGATGCAAGCCAATTTGATACCCTGAATCATACAACTGCAAAGCAAGGCGGGCAACATGGCGGGCGTGCGGCTCATCAAAGTTGACGGTGCGCGCCAGATGCAACACAGAGCGTTCGCGTACGGTCATTTGACCCAGCATGAGCGATTGATCGGTGCGGGAAAGATAATCAATCAGCAGGCCGTCCCGCAGCCCGCGTTCACTGGGACGGAAGGAAGGCAGTTTGAGTTCTTCCATGATGGTATCAATGATAGCTGCCCCGGCAATAATAATGTCTGCCCGCTCAGGGTTTATACCGGGAATCTGGCGGCGTTCTTCCAGGTTGGCCTGACAAAGAACCTGAATGACTTCTTTGAGTTGGGCGTGGGTGATTTCATCTTCGCGCTCCAGTTTGCGCTTGAAAAAGCGGTGGGCGGCGATGTCTGCCAGGTTGAGGATTGTGCCGGAAGAGCCATAAACCACATCAATTTTGTACGGCTGAACGCGCTGAACGGTGCGCACTATGATGTTCCGGACGTAATTTTGAATAAGGGCATAGCGAATGGGAGAGATGGGTTCCTGTTCGTTGGGCAGGAAGAACATGGTGGTCAGGCGAATAGCCCCCAGTTTCAACGAATCGAGCAGGTGATACTGCTGTCGGTCACCCACAATAATCTCGGTACTGCCGCCGCCAATATCAATGAACAATGCCTGCCGATCTGCCAGGTGAACACCCGAAGCCACACCCAGATAAATCAAACGGGCTTCTTCCAGACCGGAAATGGCGCGTACATCCAGGCCGGCTTCGTCCTTCAGGCGCTGAATAAACTCGCTTTTGTTGCTGGCTTCGCGAGTGGCAGATGTGGCTACGGCAATGATTTCTTCCGCCTGACGCTGACGGGCCAGTTCGGCAAACTTTCGGCAAACGATGATAGCACGCTCCATGGCTTCGGGTTGAAGGGTTTGTTCGATAAATTCGCCCTCTCCAAGGCGGACGACTTCTTTTTGGGCGGTCAGCACCTGATAGGTTTTATTCGGGTTGATGCGTACCAGCAAAAGGCGGATGGAATTGGTGCCAATATCAATAAATCCCACCACCCGGCTTTTGGGGGGAATTTCAGGATTCTCCATTTTTCTCCTTTTCCTCTTGCTTGTTTTCTTCGGCGGGGTGCGTTTCGGCGGGGTTATTGTCCAGCAGATGGGAAATGGACACCCTCTGGCGCAGTTTATCCCACAAATTTTCCTGCTGCCATTCCTTCCACGAGTCCACAAATTGATGGTAGAGGGACTGCCGTTCTTGCTGGCGGAGTTCACGGTAAAAAAGCAGACCCGGCAGCAGCCGTTTGAAAGGGCGGGCATGCCCAAAATAGTCCACCGTGCGCTGGCGTTCCTCTTCAATGAATTGCGGCAGGTATTCAATCCAGACATCGGCATCGTGAATCGCGCCCAGCAAGTCCTGACATTGGCGCAGTGATTTGACGAATTTCTTCAATTCATCTTCATACAGGGGGGCAAAGAATTCCAGCGTGTAACGCAAATGTTTGCCGGCAATCCGCATGGCGTGCAGTTCGGTCACACATTCCGGTTGAAAAACATAGGGTTCGAAGGCAAGGAATTCGTCCAGCCGGGCTTGAATGTGCTCATCTGCCAGTTTTCGTAACGCCGGATCTTGCAAATCCAGTTGATTTTTGTAGATTTCAAAGGGTGCAAGTTTCTGAGTAATCTCCGCCACAAGGGTATCTTTTTCCAGACGGCGCAAGGCTTTGAGAACATCTTTTTGCAATTCGCGGCGGCGCTGCCGCATCCGCAGCAACAGTCGGCGCACGCCGGCCCGTTCCGGCGGGGTCAGACGATTGACCAGATCGGTCAAGTGCTCGATTTGAACATCGGTATCGCGTGCGGCGCCCAGCGCACGGGTGATGGCGCGGATGCGTTTGCGCCAGTTTTCGTGCCGCCGCGGGGCAAGGAAAGGCCCAAAGATGGGCAAGGCACTGCGCAGCCGGCGGGTGGCAACCCGCATGCGGTGAACGGCTTCGATGTCCTCTGCTTTTTTGACGCCTTCAATTTCATCCACCATGGCGCTTAACTGATGCAGGATGATGGACGAACCAAATATTTGAATATTGGGGCTGACGGGAGATTTTGGCATGAGGGCACCTCGTTTTGCTGACTAATTCTCATTATAGCATTTTACGAGGGGCTTTAAGAAGGATGAGAAAACCCCCGCAGGTGCTCCGCGGGGGGGATAGCCTTTGTAATTGGGTTGAGACTTTACACGTTGGCGTCGTCTTCGTCCATCCCGTCAATCTCGAACAATTCACCGGTTGCACTGAAGACGGTGCGTTCACAAATGTTCGTTACCCGGTCGGCTAAGCGTTCCAGATTGTGGATGACCCATAGCATCAGGTTGGTGTGATCAATCAGATTGGGGTTGGCAATCATGGCTTCAATGATTTTTCGGTAAGCCTGATTGAACAGTTCATCTACCTGATCATCCTCTTTGGGAATGGCTAATGCCTGAGAGGAATTTTCTGAAATGAATGCGCCCAATGCGCGGTGCAGCATGCTGACGGCAATTTCCGCCATTTTTTCAATTTCCTGAATGGGGATGACTACTTCACCTTCACCAAGGCGGGTAACCACTTTGGCGATGCCTTTGGCGTAATCTCCCATCCGTTCCAGCTCGGTGTTGACTTCCAGCATGGCGGTCATCCCGCGCAGGTCGCGCGCCATCGGCTGCTGAGTAGCCATCAGGGTAATAATGGCATTTTCGATAGCAAAGCGTTTTTCGTTGATGACCTGATCCTGTTCAAAGATCTCGTGCGCCAGGTGAGTATCGCGGTTTTTCAAAGCCTGAACGGCGGAGAGGGTGGCTTGCTCCACCATGCTGCCAAGGATGAGGATTTCGTCCTGGATCTGGTTTATCTGTCGGATAAGGGTATCGCGTGGCATGGGAAAGCCTTTCCTGGAGTAAGTTTAGCCAAAACGGCCGGTGATGTAGTCTTCGGTGCGTTTGTCTTTCGGGCGGGTAAAGATGAGGTCGGTACGGTCAAATTCGATGACCGTTCCGGAGCGTTCTTCGTTACCGGTAAGCATCATCATTGCCGTGTAATCGGAAACGCGGGCAGCCTCTTGCATGTTATGGGTGACAATTACAATTGTATAATTTTCTTTCAGTTCTCGCATCAAATCTTCGATCTTGAGAGTGGCGATGGGGTCCAATGCCGATGCAGGTTCATCCATCAAAATCACTTCGGGTTTGATGGCAATTGCCCGGGCAATGCACAGGCGCTGCTGCTGCCCGCCGGATAGAGATAGACCGCTTTGGTCCAATTTATCCTTCACCTCGTCCCATAAAGCTGCACCACGCAAAGCCTGTTCTACCAGGTCATCCAGTTCCGATTTTGAGCCGCGAAATCCGTTGATCTTCAACCCCCAGGCGATATTTTCATAAATGGATTTGGGAAAGGGATTTGGTTTTTGAAAGACCATGCCGATTCGCCTGCGCACTTCCACAGGGTCAATGGAGGGATCGTAAATATCTTCACCGTTGAAGAGGATTTTACCCTCTGATCGCGCGGAAGGCACCAGTTCGTTCATGCGATTAAAGGCGCGCAGCAGGGTGGATTTACCACAGCCCGACGGCCCGATGATCGCCGTAATCTGGTGACGATGTACTTTGAAGTTCACATCTTTTACGGCCAGAAAATTCCCGTAGTAAATGTTTAGATTTTGCGTTTCCAGAATGTAGTGATTGTTGTCCATTGCAATTTTATGCTCCCAGTTATTTTACCACCGGATGATCAGTCGGTTTCGCAGCCAGATAGCCAGAGCGTTCATGGAAAGCAAGACAAGCAGCAATATTATAATGCCTGCAGCTGCTAACCCATGAAAGGATGATTGAGGCAGTGAGACCCAGTTGAAAATTTGAATGGGCAAGACGGTGAAGATGTCAAATGGCCCTTTTGGGTCGAAGGCGATATAGGTCAACGCCCCAATGGTGATCAGGGGAGCCGTTTCTCCGATGGCGCGAGACATGGCTAAGATAACCCCGGTCATAATTGCCGGAGCGGAATAAATCAGGACATGATCGCGGGATACTTCCCAATCGGTTGCTCCCAGTGCAAGAGCAGCCTGACGAATAGAACGCGGAACAGCGCGAATCGCCTCGCGGGTGGTGACAATGATGATGGGAAGTACCAGTAAAGCCATGGTCATTGCCCCTGCAATGAGGGTGCGTCCCAGTCCCAACTGACGGACAAATAGCCCCAATCCAAGTAAGCCGTATATGATGGATGGAACTCCTGCCAGATTTGCCACATTAATTTCGATGAAGCGGGTGATGCGGTTTTGAGGGGCAAATTCTTCAAGGTACACGCCTGCACCAATCCCAATTGGAACAGCCATAGCCGCAGTGAGTACCATCAACCAGATTGAGCCTTGTAAGGCGGAACGTAAACCGGCCTTTTCCGGAAAGCGGGAAGGAAACTCAGTGAAAAGCCGTGTGCTTAACCAGGGTAAGCCGTCAAAAAATACATCAATGAGGAGGGTTAGCAGCATGGCAATTCCCAGTAAGACGGCGAAAAAGGCAAGAATTTCGAAAATTTTGCCTTTGATCTTCCGTATTGAAAGATCACGCTCAAAGTTCACATCTCTTATTAGGGTGGTGGTACTCATTCGTATCTCTCCCTGAAGCGTTTGGTGATGAAGTAGCTGACGATATTCATGACCAGGGTCATCACAAACAGCAACATTCCAACGGCAAAGATGGTTTTGTAGGCAATACTCTGATGAGGGGTATCTCCCAAACTGACTTGCACGATGTAAGCAGTCATGGTTTCGATGGATTCAAGCGGGTTGAGGGTCAACTTGGGCTGCTGTCCGGCAGCAATGGCTACGATCATCGTTTCACCAATGGCGCGTGAAACTGCCAGAATAAACGCCGCCGCCACACCGGAAAGAGCAGCCGGTAAGACCACCTGCGTGGCTGTTTCGAACTTGGTGGCTCCCATTGCATAGGCTGCTTCGCGCAACGAGCGGGGTACTGCCGAAAGCGCATCCTCCGATACAGAAGCCATGAGCGGTAAAATCATAAAGCCCATGGCAATGGATGCACTGGCGGCGTTGAAGATTTGAGTTTGTGGGAACAGGTCTCGCAGAATGGGTGTGATAAACAAAAGCGCAAAATATCCATACACAACGGTAGGAATGCCGGCCAGAATCTCGAGTATTGGTTTTAAGATTTTGCGCAATCTCTCCGAGGCATATTCACTTAGAAAGATAGCAGCCAGTAAACCTAGTGGTACCGCAACCAGCATTGCACCGGCTGCCACCAGCAAGGTGCCGTTGACAAGGGGCAGAACGCCAAATCGTTTTGAGGCGAACAACGGCGTCCAGCGCGTATCGGTGAAAAATTCGATGATGGATACTTCCTGAAAGAACAACACCGTTTCTTTGAGAAGTTCGTAAATTATTCCTGCGGTCGTACCCACAGAAACGAATGCAAAGATGAAAGTAAGCGCCCTTACAAGCACTCTTTCGCGGTTGCGCTTTTGGTGGTTCAGGGAAACCAGGGATTTAATTGTGGTAGTCATCTTGTCCCTCTTTGACACAGGGAATGGGACGAGTAGTGTCGTCCCATTCCCGGATAGTAAGAACCTTCCAAACCTTATTCTTTGGCAAGCAGATCGGCCAGCGATACGCCGATAGTCGAACCTTGACCTTCAAAGATGGAACCGGTTACGCGGTTATCATAACGTTTTTGAGCCAGCGCGTAAATTTCATCCGTTAGCGGGATATAGCCGACTTCACGCGAAAGTTGCCCGGCATTTTTCAGGTAGAAGTCAATGAACAGGCTGATTTCATCTTTCTGATCCACCCGGGCGCGGTTCACGTAAATGAACAGCGGGCGGGAAAGCGGCTGATAAGTGCCTTGAGAAACTGTGGTGAGATCGGGCAGAACACAATTGCCATTACCGTTGTCAATTGCCACGAGTTTCAGTTTATCCTGGTTTTCTTCAAAATAAGCCAATCCGAAGAAGCCGAGTGCGTTGGGATCACCGGCGATGCCCTGCACGAGCACGTTATCATCCTCACTGGGCAGGAAGTCGCCGCGGCTGGAACCCTCTTTTCCAACAATGGCAGCAGTGAAGTAGTCATAGGTGCCCGAGTCCGTACCGGCGCCGTACAGGGTCAACGGTTGATTGGGGAAGCCCTCGCGCACCTGACTCCAGTTGGTGATAACACCTTCGGCTTCAGGCTGCCAGATTTTCTTCAACTCTTCAACGGTCAGACAAGCTGCAAAATTGTTGGATGGATTGACCATGACAGCCAGACCATCGAAGGCAACCGGTAATTCGATGTACTCAATGCCGTTTTTCTGACAAAGTTCAACTTCAGAGGGTTTGATGGGGCGGGAAGCATCGGAAATATCCGTTTCGCCGTTGCAGAATTTCTTGAAACCGCCACCGGTGCCTGAAATCCCCACCGGAACGCGCACTTCCGGATAAAGTGCCTGGAATTCTTCAGCAACTGCCTGGGTAATCGGGGCAACGGTGCTGGAACCGTCCACCAGGATGGTGCCTTCCACGGGGCCAGCAGTGGGGGTAATGACTTTCTCTACTTCAACTACCTGAGTTTGGATGACGGTCTTTTCAACGATTCTTTCTGGCGCCTCGGTTACGGCGGCAGGGGTTGCGGCAGGGGCGCAGGCTGATAGCACCAGTCCTGCTACAACCAACAAAAAGAACAATGGGCGAACTTTAGCAAACATACATTTCTCTCCTTTTGTGATAGGGTTTTGAAAATTACTCACTCATCATAACAGGCGCTGTTTAATGACAGTCAATGGACAGGTTAAGGACTGGTTAAATAAAATTTAATCTTGTGTTTTCGGTCACCGATAACAGGATGTTTTCTAAAATTCGACCGTGAAAGCGAATCTGAACAGGTTGAAAGACCGATATATAATTGAATATGAATGTGCCTTTTGGCAAAATCCGGCAAGTAATGCCACAACCCCTTCCCCGCAAAAAAATTGCTGGGGCGATGTTGGATGAAGTGCGGGTTGGCGGCTGAAAATGCTGGGTTGATGTGGAATCAACTTATCCGGAGCTGACGTCAAACATAATCGCTTAGATTTCCATGAAAAACCTAAAAGAATATATTTCAATTATTCAAAAGTCCTTTCCAGCTTTCTCGCAACACGAAGCGGAGCAGATGCTTACCTCCGGCGAAGTTCGTTCATATCTGGCCGGGACTAAATTGACCGTTGAAGGAGCTTACCAAACCACATTTTTTATTCTGCTCGATGGGGAAGTTCAGGTCACCAAAAAATTCGATGAAAACGAGGAAAGGTTGTTAAAAATTCTACGGGCAGGCGACTTTTTTGGTGAAATGGCCATCATTCATGATGCACCGCGTGCTGCAACGATTACTGCGCTAACCGAAGTCGAAGTACTCGAAATACAGCGGGAAACCTTCACCCGCCTGCTGCAAGAAAATAGTCAACTTTCCCTTGCCATGGTGCGCGAAGTCAGCCGCCGTTTGCGGGAAAATGACGAAATGGCGATTGCAGATTTGCGTAAAAAAGCCGAAGAATTAAGTGAAGCCTACCGGCAGCTCTCTCAACAGGAAGCGGCGCGTCGCCAGTTTTTGACCACCATTGCTCACGAACTGCGCACG
>NZ_JBRCOK010000156.1:0-24708 GCF_053501535.1 Bellilinea sp.
GGTTGTGGTGCGCACGCTGGATGTTGGTGGGGATAAGGAAGTGTCGTATCTGGGGATGGAAAAGGAAGCCAATCCGTTTCTGGGCTGGCGGGCAATTCGCATGATCCGCGAGCGGCCGGACGTGCTGGAAAATCAATTCAGCGCACTGCTTCTGGCAGCCGGGCAGGTGACGGCGGAAGGCATACCCTGCGACCTGCGCATCATGCTGCCGATGGTTTCTTCGGTGGCGGAGGTGGAGCGGGCGCGCGAGATTTACGAGGAAGCGTGGGCGGCCTTGCAGGCGGAAGGCAAACCGCTGCCGGAGAAGGTGCAGTTTGGCATCATGGTGGAGGTGCCTTCCGCGGCGCTGCTAGCCGATCACTTTGCGCCGCTGGTGGACTTTTTCAGCATCGGCACCAACGACCTGACCCAGTACACGCTGGCGGTGGACCGCACCAACGAGCGCGTGTCGGTGCTGGCCAGCCCGTATCACCCGGCGGTGCTGCGGCTGATTGAAATGACCATCGGCGCGGCGCACGCGCATGGCAAATGGGTGGGGCTGTGCGGCGAGCTGGCCGGCGACCCGCTGGCAGTCCCGCTGCTGGTAGGGCTGCATCTGGACGAATTCAGCATGGCGCCGTCGTCCATCCCGACCATCAAGGATTTGATCCGCCGCTGGACGCTGCCGGCGTGTGAGGAAGTGGCGCGGCAGTGTTTGCAATTTTCGCTGGCAGCGGATGTGATCGAATATCTGAAAAGTCAGACCCCCCGCTAAAACTCCCTGAACAGTTGCCATTGGCTGGGGACAAACGATCTCTCCTTTGCAAGAGGAAACGCCGGGTAGCGATGACCGGCGTTTCCGGCTTTCTTTTCATCTACCGCCGGTTACCCCGTGCGTTCTTTTCCTTAAGAAGTTTCGCTACCAGCGGCGGGTCAGGGAAGCAAAGTCCAGCCCAATTTCCTGGCTGATGTGCTGATTGACCTGCCTGACCAGCGCGATGTAAGCCTCCCGGCTGTATTCGTATTCCTGAATCAGCGGATGTTCGGCAACCTCCACCTGTAATTGTTGCAGCCGCCTCACATCTTCCTCGGATGGCTTGCCGCTCTGCTGCTGAGCCTTGACTTTTTGCTGTACTTCTGCCAGCCGGTTCAACAGGGAAAGGGCTTGCTCGTCATTCATCAGGTTTTGTTCGGCGCTGCGCAAGCGCGCAAAGGATTCCGAGTGGGTCAGTTGTTCGATTAAATTGTGCAAAGCCTCATCTAACAGTGCCGGATTGGCGTCAAGCGGTGTCGTGTTATCCACAGCAGCCTCCTCTGCGGCAGACGCCCGCAAAATCCAGCCCCAATGCTTCCGAAAGGGTATCTCCCTGCTTTTGCGCCAAAGCCAGCAAGTCGTTTTGGGCATCCAGATAGCTTCTTACGGCCGGCTGCTCGAAAAAGATTTGTTCGAGCCGTTTGATTTCGGCCTGATCGGCTTCGCTGACCGGCGTGGAAAGGTGTTGATTCCGGATCTGTTCTTGCTTTTGCCGTAATTGATAAAGGGTCTGTTGGGCAACCTCATCTTCCAGAAAGTGGTTATAGGCGCTGACAAAATTTTGATACTGCCGCGTGTTCTTGAAGACCCCGGCATATTGACGGGCCGATTCCAGCACAACCGAGGTAGGGGTAAGCTCCAGTTCGTTGTACGGTTCCATAAAAATTACTCCTTTTCCAAGTGTTCGTTTGATTTATTTTCGTTTTTTATTCCAAACCATTCTCTGGCTTTGTCTTCATTAACCCGGCAATGCGGCGGGATTAAGAGTTCCATGGGATTGAGGCTGACACCATTCAGAATGATGCCGGGGGAGGCACGCAACTGATACTGCTCTGCGAGCCGTCGTCCCTCATCCGAGTCCAGTTCGATGCGCTGATAAGGGATGCGGTAATCGTCCAGATATTTTAGCACCGCACGGCTTCGCCGGCATCCTTTGGCAGGCAGAATGAGCAAGGATTTCACGATAAACTTTCTACCTTGTCCAGAATGGCCTGAACGGCTTTTTCGAAGTCTTCGGCTGTGAATTCCATAGGTTTGAACGGGCCGATTTTTTTGATGCCCAAGTCCTTGCCGAGATTGAGATAAGCGTCCATTTTTGCGCCGGTTTTTTCGATAATTTTGCGCACACACGAATTGGGACATCCGTCAATGACCAGCACCTTTTCAAGGCTTTGCATAGTTTTGAAATGCTTGGGAATGCCTGCCGCCAAGGCAGAAACACAGCCCATCCCCACCTGCTGAGGGCCGAGCCGTTTCAGCACCTCAAAAGAAGCAATTGCGGTCAATTCTCCAGCGCTGGACATTGCCCCACCGCAGTAGAAAATGCCCACGCGGGGTTTGGGGCTCGTTTCATGATCTGCTTCGTTTGTTATCATGGGTTCACTCCTTTCTAATCTATCCATTGAAATTCGGGTAATTAATCGGCTGACTGGCGATTGGGGATTGCAACGGCTTGGTCTACCGGCGCAGTCTGACGGCTGAACCATTTGACTGTCTTGGGCAAAATCCGCAAAAAGGTTGCCATAAAGCCGATTTGAATAATCGGTTTGAGGGCAAGCACCAGAACGGTCAGTGGACTGAAAAAGAGGGCCGCCAGTGCCAGGGCAATCGAAATGTTCTTGCCGGCTGTTCCATACACAAAAGCCACCATATCTCCGTAGGTAAATTTCATCCATTTAGAAAAAGCCACCGAGCTGATAAACAGAATGGTGTAAAAGAAAAACAACGGGATGAAGATAATTAAGACATACTGGGGATTTTGTAGAACGCTTTTTGCTTCCAGCGCCATCGAAATGAACACAATCCAGAACATGCCCAGCATCGAAACAGCCGGCAGGATAGGTTTGATCTTCTGAAAACCGTCTTGACCCCATTTGGAAAATATGAAGCGACGGGTCAGGTTGCCAAGAATTAATGGGATGACAACGGCAAAGAAAATTTCTCGCAGCATTCCAAGCGCATCAATGCTCACATAAGCACCAGCCAGAATCGGCATCCAGATCGGAATCATCACAATGCTGACCAGCAAGCTGAGAACGACAATAATTAATGCGAGTGCAACATTTCCTTTTGCGTAGCCAGTCCAGCCAGCAACCATGCCGGCACAGGGGACGGTACCGGTCAGAATCAAACCCACCGCAAATTCCGGAGAGTGATGTAAAAAGAGATATGCCAGTCCGGCTGCCAGGAGTGGTGAAAGCAGAAAATTGAAAATCATCGACCAGCTGATCAGTTTCAGATTGCCGAGCGCTTTGCCCAACTGTTCGATACTCAAGCCAATCATCATTGGGTACAGCATGAAGAACAGTGTCACTGTGGTGTAAGACTTCAACCCTTTGGCTTGTGCCGGGAAAGTGCTCCCAAAGGTTATGCCCCCGATGATAAATAGAATTAGAAAAATCACCATGTATTGATCAATAAACTTTGCTGTTTTGTGGAGAGCTTTTAACATGATATATCTCCTTGAATTTCATTAAAATTAGATGTCCTATCATCCGCGAATCATGGCGCGGATGATTAAGTCCACCGCTTCGTCTTCATCCAGCCCGCGTGCCATCAGCGTTTCCAGCTCGCGGCGGTTGACCGTGCCGATGGCGGCTTCATGGGTCACCTGCGCCTGAGCGTGGGTTACTTTCACAATCGGGTTGTTGTGGGCAATCGCCTCATCCCGGACGATTTCGGTGCAGTCCATATGACCGCGTGCCCGCGGTGCGTTTCCTTCGGTGAAGGTGGTCACCTCGCTCACGGCTTTGTCCTTCACCGCAATGCGGGTTTTGGTCAGGCTGTGAGCATTTTCGCCGTTCAGGCGGATGCTTTCCTGGACGCGAATGTGGTCATCCTGACTGCCAAATGCTTTGGTGACCAGTTCGGTCAGAGAATCTTTACCCGCCTCAATGTGGTAGTCCATCACCAATTTTCCGACCCGCCCGCGGGTAATATTGAAGTTACTGGTCAACTGCCCGCCTTCTTCAATTACGACATCCGAAACGGGATAGACCTCAATGCCTCCGTTCTGCCCGTGGTAATGCTCCTCGATGTAGGTCATGCTGGCATTTTTACCAATATGGATGCGCGCGTTCATGCGGTGCTCGACCTTGATGGCGTTCGGAAAGGAGCAATGTGCCAGAAACTGAACCTGAGCATGGTTACCAATTTGATAATCGGCTTCGATTTGTTGTACCCCCTCGCTGGGTAAAACCCCAAAACATAAATGCACCGGATGTTTTACCTGCGTGCCTTCATCCACCACTACCGAAACGCGCACGCCGTTTTCAATGGGCTGGGAGTGCAGATGAACGCCGGGAATAGAATGAGAAACCAGCACCTGATCGCCGCTGACCGCCAGCGTGGCAACTTCCGGGGTCTGAAAGGACGCCGGGTCGCCGCCGGCCTGCTGGTAAGCCTCCATCAGTGCCTGTAATTCGCCCGACCAGGCCGGTGATTGTTGTTGCATCGCGTGAGATCTGGTTGAATTGGTCATTGAAATAACGCTCCTTGAATGAGCATCAGTTATCCGAAGGGGATTGCCACGGTTGTGAACCCAGCACACTCAGGTGCGGCTCACAGCGTCCGCGGTAGTACTCGGTGGCCTCCTGAGGACTGCCGCTGAAAATAATACTGCCAAAGCACATCAGCGAAGCGCTGTCGGCAATCTCCACCAGTTCCGGGCGGTGGGTGATGAGCAAGACGCTGCTGGATTGATTGGCCATTTGCCGAATCAGACGGGCAATTTCCTTGATGGACAGCGCATCAATGCCCGAATCGGGCTCATCCAAAATGGCGAAGCGCGGTCGCATGGCGAACAAAGCCGCCAGTTCCACCCGTTTTCGCTCCCCGCCGGAGAGTGTTTGATCAACGGCGCGATAGCCGTAGGATTTGGGCGGCAGCGAAACCGCTTCCAGTGCAGCAAGGACTTTTTCTCGATTCGGTTCACCGGCGCCGAGCCCGACATATTTGCCCACCGGCAAACCCTCAAAGCGCACCGGCTCCTGCCAGGCCAGCGAAATACCCAATCGGGCGCGCTCGGTGATGCTGGTATACGTGATGTCTTTGCCATCCAGCAAAATGCGTCCGCTGGTGGGTGTGTAACCCTCGCAGCCCATCAGTGTATATGCCAGGGAGGATTTACCCGAACCGTTCAGCCCCAGCAGCGCATGAATCTTACCCGGATAAAAAGCCAGGTTGATGCGGTTGAGGATGGTTCGGTTGCCTTTTTGCAAAGACAGATTTTCAACGATTAAGAATGGTTGCTCCATGAGTTGTCCTCTTTGGTTTTTGGGCGCTCTCCGGGTTGCGGCGAAGAGAGAGCACCGAAAATCATTATTTGGGGGAAGATTATCATATTCAATCCTTTGAATATAATACTCCAATTGTTGCATAAAACAAATGTGACAATTATCACTTTCAGGGATGATAAAAATGTGTTAAATTGTATTCAAGATATTGAATGTATTGAAAATTCGAAACATGTGTAAAAAATGTCTCTCCCACTGCGGTAGTGCTTATCAGTGTCCCAAAAAACCTCCATAGACCGAAGGCACGATTGGATCATTGCACTTTGTTCGGTAACTTAAGTGATTCGGAGGTTTAAAATGGCTCAAAACTGGTATCCCATTATCAATGAAGATCTGTGTGCAAATTGCAATACTTGCGTGGATTTCTGTCCCAACGGCGTATATGTTGCCGGGGATTTTCACCCGATGGTCGTCAAGCCCGAAAATTGCGTGGAATTCTGCCGGGGCTGCTCCAAAGTATGCCCCAATGACGCGATAACTTATTTCGGTGATAATCACAACTAAATCAGGAGGTCACCATGGCACAAAAAGGTTTATTGATGTGTGTTTGTCAGGGCACCTGCCCTTCTTTTCAACAAATGAATATCTTTGAAGTCGGCAACGCCATACGACGTGAAAATCTGGTGGATTATGTGGCCATTCATCCGCAGCTTTGCTCCACGGATGGGGATAAATTTCTCACCACCCTGCTGACAGGCGATATGACCGACAAACTGTATATTGCCGCCTGCGACCCAACCATGCAGGTCAAAATGTTCCGCGATGCGCTGGAAGCCGCCGGTTTCGACAAGAACAACATCCGCGGTGTAGATATCCGCAACATGAATACCGAACAGGCAGTTGCAGCCATCAAGCAAATGGTCACGGCCGAGTAAGCCTTTTTCTGGCGCGGCAGGGGGAAAGCCATGTGCTTCTCCCTGCCGCATTTTCAAGTGAACTCGAAACGGACATGAATTATCAACAACTGGCCGAGTTGTTTGGAGCGCTGGCAAATCCGGCCCGCTTGCAAATTCTCTTCCTGCTGGTGAAGAAACCCCTGTGTGTCAGCGACCTGTGTCACTGCACTCAGCGGCGACAGGCTTACATCTCCCAGCAATTGATGGTGCTGCGCTCGGCCGGCATTGTGGAGTACGAAAAATCGGGCTGGAAGGTGTGTTACCGCCTGGCCGATTCGTGGCAGGCCGAATTCGTGCGCCTTTTCTTTGAAGAACTTTACCACAATCATAATCTCAATGTAACTCACATCACCTTTCGATGAGGTTCCATCATGCCAAAACAATCGCAACGCTCCCGCACTGCAGTGCGACCTTCGGCCTCGGCTGTTAATCGTTATCTTTTGCTTGCCGTGATTGTGCTGCTGGCGGGGGCGGTGTTGTGGTTCAAAAATCAGGCAAAGCCCGCTCCAGCCGCACTGGATGAGCCGGCCGAGGTGCAATTCGATCGTTACCTACAGCAGAAAAAGCCCATGCTGGCATTCTTCCATTCAACCGATTGTCACTCCTGTGTGGAGATGATGAATTTGGTGGCAGAGGTGTACCCCCCGTACGAACATTCGGTCGCGCTGGTAGATGTGAATGTGTATGACTCGGCCAACCAGAATTTACTGCGGCGCACCCGCATTCTTTCCATTCCCACCCAAATTTTCATAGATAAAGACGGAACGGGTAAGGTCATTATCGGCGTGATGAGCCGTGAACAATTTGAACAGGAACTTCAACGACTGGCGGACAACTCCTCATGAACATTGATCCTTTATTGTTGCAACCGGCTTCTTTGATTGGCTACTTTCTGGTGTTTTTTGGCGGGGTGTTGACCAGCGTCGGCCCCTGCAACGTTGCCATGATTCCCTTGATTGTTGGAGTGATTGGCGGCAGCCATCAGGTCTCACGCCGCCGGGCATTTTCCATCTCGTTTGTATTTGCGCTGGGACTGGCGCTGACCTTTGTGATGCTGGGCGTGGCGGCTGGGCTGGTGGGCGGTTTGCTGGGCGGCAGCACCCGTTTCTGGTACTATCTGGTAGCCGTCGTGTGCTTTTTGATCGGTCTGCAAATGCTGGGTATTCTTCAGTTGCGCGCGCCGGACTGGTTTGGGGGCCTGCGTGAAAAAGTAACCGCCCGCGGGCTAAGCGGGGCTTTGCTGTTGGGGCTGGTTTCCGGGTTGGTGGCTTCGCAATGTGCCACCCCGGTGCTGGCAGCCATTCTGACCTATGTCATGGCGGAAAAAAGCGGTATTCTGTACGGGGCGTTGTTGTTGTTCATTTACGCTTTGGGGCGGGGTGTGCCGATTGTGCTGGCCGGCACCTTTACCGGTGCACTGAAAAGCCTGAATGCCATTGCGCCGCTTTCGGAAAAACTGGAAAAATTCGCCGGGGTCATTCTGGTGGGGGTTGGTTTGTACTTTCTGTACATTGCCTGAGCGGGAGAAGCATTCCGAGAATGAACGAAGCAAATCACACAGTCACGGATGGACGCTTTCGAATCAATTCCAGAATAGCTGGCGGGTTGGTATTTGTGCTGCTGGTTGCGGCAGTGCTGGCAGTGAAAGCCCGGCAGGAAGGCTGGTTCGTTCCCGAACCGCCGCTCGACCTGCCCAATCAACCAGTTTTGCTGCTTTTCAATCGCTACCGCGGCTGTGAATGTGCGCTGGATGTGTATGAGGCCGCCGAGTGGCAGGTCAGGGGCTGGCCGGAGGAAGCGCGTCTATCCGTGCCGGTGCTGGTCATCAACCTGGATCGGCAGAAGGTGTTGGGCGAACGTTATAAAGTACACCGTGCGCCTTCTTTAATGCTGTTGGATGCGGCCGGCAATGTGGTTTACCGGCAAAACGAAGTGGTAACCGACGATTTACCGCTGGATTTGGAAACCTTTGAGCAGAAAATTCGGGAGATGCAAAAACCATGAGCGAGGAATTGTACTGGCAATCCGACCTGGAAACAGCCGTGAAGCGGGCGCGTGGTGAAGGAAAGGGGGTTTTGCTCCAATTCCACCGCGAGGATTGCGCCGGCTGCAAGAAACTGTATGCCCTGACTTATGCCGACCCGCAGGTACGGCGGGAGATGCAGCACTGGTTCGTTCTGCTGCGCGCCGATATTCTCAAAGACCGCGCCGTGCGTTCCCGCTACTCTGCCTACTGGACACCTTCTTTTTATTTTCTCAATGGGGCGGGTAATGCGCTTCATTCCTTCAACGGTTATTTGAATGTGGAGGATTTTCGGGTTTTACTGCGCCTGGGTAAGGCAGCCCTGGACCTGCCGCGAGGCCGTTATTTTGAGGTGATTGACCTGATGGACGATGGGCTGGCACTCTTTCCGAACAATCCACGGGCGGCGACCATGTTATTTGTGCGTGGCATGGCGGAATACCTGATCGGTAAGGAGAAGAGCAGTTTTCGCGGCGCCATGAGCGAAATTCTGGAACTGTACCCCAACAGCCTGGAAGCGCGCATGTGGCCGTGGATGGAGGGGTAGCTGCGTTTTTGGAGAATGTGCTGGCAGGCAGGGGGTGGTGCAATTCCTGCGTCTAAAGACCGCGGAATTTATCCCATTCAGTACCGCTTTTCTGTGCGGCATTGCAGAGAGTGGACAAGTTCGATACAATTCAGGAAGAAAGAAAACCATCCGACCCTTATTAAAAGATGAAGAAAATCTGGCTGGTATTCCTGGTTTTACTGCTGACCGGCTGGCTGCCTGCCTGCGGGATGGAATCCACGCAGACGCAGTCGCCGGAAGCCTATGTGGATTTATCGGTGAGGCAGCCGCTGCCTACGCTGGTACGCGAAGTACCTCCTCTTCGTGTAGCCGTTGCTTCGGTGGTTTCTCCAAAGGGCACGGTGCAATCCTACAATGACTTGCTGGAATATCTTGCCGGGCGTTTTAACCGGCCGGTGGAGCTGGTTCAACGCCGCACGTATGCCGAGACCAATCAACTGATTGCCGAAGGGCAGGTAGATGTGGCATTCGTCTGCACCAGCGCCTATCTGGAGGGGTCGCAGGCTTTTGGCATGGAACTCCTTGCCGCTCCACAGGTGGGGGGTGAAACGGTGTATTATTCCTTGCTTCTGGTGCCGGCCGACAGCCCGGCCCAATCCATGGCCGATTTACAAAACGGCGTTTTCGCCTTTACGGATCCCATGTCGTTGAGCGGGCGCGTCTATCCTACCATGCTGGTACGTCAATTGGGTTATGACCCGCAGACCTTCTTTTCACGCATCTTCTTTACCTACAATCATGACGAAGCCATCCGTGCGGTTGCCAGCGGGCTGGCGGATGGGGCGGCGGTGGATAGTCTGGTTTATGAATTTGCCGTGCAGCGCGACCCGCAATTTCGGGAAAAAGTACGTGTCATCCACCGCTCGCCGCCCTTTGGCATCCCGCCGGTGGTGGTCAGTCCGCTGGTGGATGAAAACTTGAAACGTGAATTGCAGAAAGTGCTGTTGGATATGGCGTTGGACCGGCAGGGCCAGCAGGCGCTGGCCGAAATTGGGGTTGAACGCTTCGTTCAAATTGAACCGGCGGCTTACGAAAGCGCACGCCGACTGGTTGAACAGTATCAGCAGGAGGGCGAAGGTGACTCTGATTAGCCGCTGGGTTGCGCAGTTTTGGGCGTTTGCCGGGGCGGTCAGCATTCGCACCAAAATACTGGGTCTGGCGGTGGGGCTGGTTTTGCTGGCCGGTGTCAGTAACACGCTGCTCACCCGCCGGGTGCTGATCGAGAACATGCAAGCCCAATTGCGCGATCAGAGCGTATCGGTTGCCCGCGATCTGGCGGCGCGTGCCGCTGAACCGATATTGCTGAACAACCTGCTGGCGTTGCAAGACCTGCTTTTGGAAACCCAAAGCAACAACCCTTCCTTTCAATATGCATTCATTGTTGACCCGCAGGGACAGATTCTGGCTCACACCTTCAACGGCGGGTTTCCGCTGGCGTTGATTGAGGTCAACGCTGCCGGTAGCGATGAGCATCACCATACGGTGCTGCTGGCTACCAATGAAGGCACGGTCTATGATACGGCTGTCCCCATTTTGGACGGCAAGCTGGGTGTTGCGCGGGTGGGGCTTTCCACCGCTGCGGTGCAAAACGCGTTGGCGCGGGTGACTTTTCAAGCCGTGGTCAGCACGCTCATCATATTACTGATCGGTTTTCTGGTTGCCAGCCTGCTGACTCACATTCTTACCCGTCCAATCGTCGAACTGGTGCAGGCTACCCGTCATGTGGCGCGCGGGGATTATTCGCTGGCGGTGCGTCCCTGGGCCAAGGATGAGCTGGGCAGTCTGGCGCAGGCTTTCAATCAGATGACCGGTGATCTCAAGCAGATGCAGGAATTGCGCGCCGAACGGGAGCATCTGCAACAGCTGCTGCTGGAACGGGTGATTGCCGCCCAGGAAGAAGAACGGCGGCGGATTGCGCGCGAATTGCACGACAGTACCTCGCAATCGTTGACTTCGCTGCTGGTAGGGCTGCGTACACTGGAAGCCGACTGCTCAACCATTGACCAGCGCAAGTTGGGCGAATTGCGTCAGATCGCCGCCCAAACCCTGGAGGAGGTTCACCATCTGGCAATGCAGCTGCGCCCGCGCGCTCTGGATGACCTCGGCCTTTCGGCGGCTTTGGAACGGCTGGTTTTCGAATGGCAGTCGCGTTTGCACATTCCCATTGACCTGATGATTACCCCCGGCGCTCAACGGCTGCCCCCGCCTATTGAAACCGCGCTGTACCGTATCATTCAGGAAGCGCTGACCAACATTGCCCGGCATGCCTCGGCACAATCGGCCAGCATTCTGGTCGAGCGCCGTCAGAATACGGTGATTGCCGTGATTGAGGATAACGGAATTGGATTTGACCCGCTTAACCATTCCAACCACCAGCGCATCGGCATTCTCGGCATGCAGGAGCGCGCCAAGCAGCTGGGCGGGCAGTTGAAAATTGAAAGCAGCCAGGGACACGGCACCAGTATTTTTGTGGAAATTCCGGTGGATGACCATGAAACCGAATTCAAGCGAGAAGAAACGCATTCTTCTGGCGGATGACCACGCCATTTTACGCTCCGGTCTGCGGCTGATGCTTTCCAGTCAGCCGGACTGGGAAGTGGTGGGAGAAGCTGCCAGCGGGGCTGAAACGATTGAAAAGTGCGAACAGCTCCAGCCGCATCTGATTCTGCTGGATGTGAGCATGCCGGGCGGCAGCGGGCTGGATATTCTGCCCGCCTTGCGGCGGGTTGCGCCGGGGGTGCGCATCCTGATTCTGACCATGCATGACGATAAACACTACCTGCAGGAAGCGCTGCGCAGCGGCGCTTCGGGGTATGTGTTGAAAAAGGCCGCCGACACCGAATTAATTACGGCCATTCAGGCGGTGTTGAAGGGGGAATTTTATGTGCATCATTCGATGATGCGTTTTGTGCTGGAAGAAGTGCTGGACAGCCAGCCCTCGCCTTCGGACGAGTGGGAGCAGTTGAGCGAACGGGAACAACAGGTGCTGCAGCTGGTAGCCCTCGGTTACACCAGCGCCGAAATTGCCGAGCAGCTATCGCTCAGCCCCAAAACGGTGGAAACCTACCGCGCCCGCGGCATGGAAAAGCTGGGCTTGCGCAGCCGCGCGGCGCTGGTGCGCTACGCCTTACAGCGCGGTCTCATTTCCCCTTCCTGAACCGAACACCATCCCCCAATCAAACTTTTCCTGACATTCTGATCCAAATCAGCGGGATTTTCCCGCTTTATTAATGCCTGCCGAAAGGCTAGGCTTAAGCGTGGATGGATACGAGTCCCTTCCGCTGTAATTTTCCCCTACCGAAAGGAGAGCGGTAATGGCTGATGATCAACAAGCAACCCGAATTTCCCGGCGCAATTTTATCAAAATCATGGGGGTGGCTGGCGCGGCGCTGGCTTCGCGCCGTTTGTTGAACGGCCGCCCGGTGCGCGCCGACCGGCCGGCTGCAGCAACGGCTGAATTGCCACCCCCGCCGGCTAAAACCGAAGCCGATGTGCTGCTGCGCATGCAAGAGGAACTGGCGCGCGCCTTGAAAAAACCGCCTGCCGAGCGGCGCTGGGTGATGGTGATTGACCTGCGCAAGTGCGTTGGCTGCCATGCCTGCACGATTGCCTGTGTTGCCGAAAATAAACTGCCGCCCGGCGTGGTCTACCGTCCCGTGATTGAGAAAGAGATTGGTACTTACCCCAATGTTTCTCGTCTGTTTGTTCCGCGCCCGTGTATGCAGTGCGAAAAACCGCCCTGCACACCGGTTTGCCCGGTAAACGCAACCTACACCAATGAAGAAGGCGTGGTCGTGGTGGATTACGAACAGTGCATCGGCTGCCGCGCCTGCATTACCGCCTGTCCCTATGGCGCGCGCACTTCTGACTTTGGTTATACCTACACCGAAGATACGCCGGTGGCGGACGGCCTGATTGTTGGACGCGAAAAGGCGGATGACTACGAACGGGCGTCCAACTTTGAATACGGCAAAGGGTACGACCGCCCCAGGAGTCACGGCTCGCCGATTGGCAATGCCCGCAAATGCCATTTCTGCCTGCACCGGCTGCATGAGGGTTTGCTGCCCGCCTGTGTGACCACCTGTATCGGGCGCGCCACACTGTTCGGCGATGCCAACGATCCGGACAGCCTGGTTGCCGAAATGATCAGCAAACCCAATGTGATGGTGCTGAAAGAGGAATTGGGCACGAAACCACGCGTTTACTACCTGGTGTAGGAGGACTGGAAACGATGAAAACAGAAGCAACGCTGAAACGGGTAATTTATGTGTTGGGCGCGGCGGCTCTGTTGTTTGGGCTGTGGGGATTTTACCTGCGCTTCTTTGTCGGCGAACGCATGGTCAACTACGGTTCTTATGTGGTATGGGGTTTGTGGGTGGCCATGTACCTCTTTTACGGCGGCATCTCTACCGGTTCGATGATGATCGCCTCTTTGGACTACTTGTTTGGCATCCGTCTGTTCAAGGGGATTGGAAAAACTGCCCTGTGGGCAGCCGTAGTCACCATGCCGGCCGCGCTGGTGACCATTGGCATGGATCTCGGTCACATGGAGCGGGTCTGGAAAGTGTTTTTGCAGCCCAACCTGCTTTCGGTAATGGCGCAGCTGGTGTGGGGCTACTCCATCTTCATGGTGGTGTTACTGGCGGCCTTGTGGCTGATCATCCGATTGGAACGCGGAAAGCAGGATGCCCGTCCGTGGCTGCGCTTTGTGATGGCGGTCGGGTTGTTCCTCTCCATTTTCCTCAGCGGCGGGGTGGGTGCGCTGCTGGGGGTTAATGCATCGCGCGAAGCCTGGCACACCGCCATGCTGCCGGCGCAGTTTCCGGTCTTTTCGCTGCTTTCCGGCTGCGCGCTGATGCTGGTATTGCTGGGATGGTTTGCTCCGGCGGATGAAAAACGCAATTCGCAGCTGCGCGCGCTTTCCATTGGCTTGTTGATTTTACTGCTGATTAAAACCTACTACCTGTGGGTGGATTACTCTCAGGCATTGTACGCCGGTACGCCGGTTGCCACCGAAGCGGTGGAACAGGTGCTCTTTGGGCGCTGGGGCTGGGCTTTCTGGCTGCTGCAGCTGGGACTGGGAATGGTCTTTCCGATTGCTTTTCTGCTTTACAAACGCTTTCAGCAAAATCCGCTGTGGAGCGGGGTGGTAGGGGTGGCCGTGCTGGTGGGTATTGCGGTGGCGCGCGCCAACATCATCTTCCCCATGCTTTCCATTCCCGAGCTGGAAGGGTTGGCAACCGCCTTCACCGGCCCGCATTTGACCTTTGACTACTATCCCAGTCTGATGGAGTGGTCGGTTACCCTGGGTGTAACCGGTGGAGCTGCGCTGGCGTGGCTGCTGGGCATGGATTACCTGCCTTTCCTCAAAACTCAATCCAAGGAGGTTGCTCAATGAACACTCCCTCATCCTCTCAACCGTCAACAACTCAGCCGACCATGACCCGCCGCGAATTTTTACGCAGCGCGGGGGCGGCGGGGATTGCCTCGGCTTTTTTGGGAATTACCCCCGCTCTGGTGCTGACTCAGGAAGCCGATGCCGAATCGGGGAACATTCCGCTGCATTCCCCCGAAAACCAGATTTATTCGGTTTGTTTGCAATGTAACACCATTTGCGGCATCAAGGTCAAGTTGTTGGATGGCGTGGCAGTCAAAATTGACGGCAACCCGTACAGTCCATGGACGATGAATCCCCATCTGGATTATGAAACACCCTTTGCACAGACGGCAATTGTCGAAGGCGCAATTTGCCCCAAGGGACAGGCGGGTATGCAGACGGCATACGATCCTTACCGCGTGGTGAAGGTGCTGAAACGCAAGCCCGGCACGCCGCGCGGCGCCAACCAATGGGTCACCATTCCGTTTGAACAGGCGCTGGAGGAAATCGTTGAAGGAGGCGATTTGTTCAACGAGGGACGGGTGCCCGGTTTGCGCGAATCCTATGCGCTGACCGATGCAAAGGTAGCCGGTGAGATGGCGGCTGCCGTCAAGAAAATCCTGGCAGAAAAGGACGAGGAGAAGAAAAAAGCGCTGGTCGAGGAATTCAAACAAACCTTTGCCGCCCATTTGAACACGCTGATTGACCCCGACCATCCCGATTTCGGTCCGAAAAACAATCAGGTGGTGTTCAATTGGGGACGAATGAAAGGCGGGCGCAGTGATTTCATCAGTCGTTTCTTCCGGGATGGGTTCGGCACGGTCAACACGCACGGGCATACCACGGTTTGTCAGGGTTCGCTGTACTTTACCGGCAAAGCCATGTCCGAGAAGCTGGTAGATGGCAAATGGACCGGCGGCAGCAAGTTCTACTGGCAGGGCGATATCCGCAACAGCGAGTTCATCATTTTCGTGGGGGCTTCGCCCTTCGAGGGGAATTACGGGCCTCCGCTGCGGGTGCCCAAGATTACCGAAGGTTCGGTTAATAACGGGACAAAGATTGTGGTGGTGGATCCGCGCCTTTCCAAAACGGCCGGCAAAGCCTGGAAATGGCTGCCGATCCAGCCCGGCAGCGAAGGCGCTATGGCGCTGGCGCTCATCCGCTGGATTCTGGACAACGAACGTTATGATGCCGATTACCTGAGCGCGGTCAATAAAGCGGCTGCGGCGCGAAAGGGCAACCCCACCTGGACTCAGGCGGCCTGGCTGGTGAAACTGGATGAAGAAGGTCAGCCGACCACTTTCCTGCGCGCCAGCGAGATTGGCCTGCGGGAGAAGGAAGTGCGTCCGCTTTCAACCGATCCTGAAAAGACCTACGAATTCGATTACTTTGTCGCGCTGCAGGGCGGCCGTCCGGTGGCATTTGACCCCTACGCAGAGGCCGAAGGGGATGCGGTCTATGGTGATTTGTGGGTGGATGGAATCACACTGGGCGGTTTCAAGGTCAAATCGGGTTTGCAAATTATTGCCGATTCGGCGCGCGAACGTACCATCGAGGAGTGGGCTGAATTGTGTGGGCTGGATGCCGGAGATCTGATCGAGGTGGCGCGCGAATTCACCAGCCACGGCAAACGCGCCTGCGCCGATATTCACCGCGGCGTTTCGCAGCACACCAACGGCTTTTACAATGTGCTGGCGTGGTACACGCTCAACGCGCTGATCGGCAATTACGACTACGCCGGCGGCTTGATCAAAGCCACTACCTATGATTATGTGGGCGGTAAAAAGGGTCAGCCGTACCCGCTGGCCAAAATGGCCGGTGGAAAAATGGCGCCGTTTGGGCTGTCCATCATCCGCCATGACGCCAAGTATCAGGAATCTACGCTGTACACCAGCCTGCCCAAAGAGAAACGCTACCCCGCCAAACGCAACTGGTACCCGCTGGCAAGCGATGTCTATCAGGAAGTGATTCCCTCGATTGGAGATGCCTATCCGTATCCGGTCAAGGCGTTGTTCCTGTACATGGGGTCGCCGGTTTATTCGCTTCCGGCCGGCCATAAACTCATCGAGGTGCTTTCTGATCCGAAGAAACTACCCCTGTTCATCGCCTTTGATATTACCATTGGCGAAACTTCCATGTACGCCGACTACATCTTCCCGGATACCGGTTATCTGGAACGCTGGGAATTCAACGGTTCGCACCCCTCGGTGCCTTTCAAGGTACAGGGCATCCGTCAGCCGGCGATTGCGCCGCTGGTGGAGGAAGTGGAAGTATACGGTCAAAAGATGCCGCTCAACATGGAAGCGGTTTTACTGGGCATTGCGGAACGGCTGAACCTGCCGAATTTTGGCGAAAACGGGCTGGGCGAGGGCATTCCCCTGACCCATCAGGATGACTTTTACCTGCGCATGGTTGCCAACCTGGCCTTTGGCGAAAAAGAGGATGGTTCGGATGCCGTACCGGATGCGGATGATGAAGAACTGCGTCTCTTCGAGGCAGCCCGCCGCCACTTACCACCTTCAGTCTTTGATGTGCAGCGCTGGCGGCGGATTGTGGGTGAGGAACTGTGGCGTAAGGCGGTGTATGTGCTCAACCGTGGCGGGCGTTTTCAGAATTTCAGCGCTGCATACAAGGGTGAGCAGGTGACCAACAAATACGGTCAGATGGTCAACATCTATCAGGAAAAGACCTACGGCGTCAAAAGCGCCATGACCGGCGAGCATCTTTACGGTTATGCAAAATACATCCCGCCTGCCCTGGATGTGACCGGCAAACCGGTTGAAGATGGTGATGACTTCAACCTGCGCCTGATCACCCACCGTGAAATCATGCAGACCAAGAGCCGTACCTCCGGAAATTACTGGTTGAACGCGCTGCTGCCGGAAAACACCGTCATCATGAATGCGGAGGATGTCAAGCGTCTGGGCTTCAGAGACGGTGAGCGGGTGCGCATTGTTTCCAAATCCAACCCGCAAGGGGTTTGGGACCTGTTCAACGGCAACAAAGTGCCGATGATTGGCAAAATCAAAGCCGTGCAGGGTATGCGCCCGGGTGTAATCTCCTTCGCGCTGGGGTTTGGTCACTTTGCCTACGGCGGTGTGGATTTTGAGATTGACGGTATGCGCATCGAGGGCGACCCGCGCCGCACACGCGGCTTTCATGCCAACGCTGCCATGCGGGTTGACCCTTATTTGGGCAACACCCCGCTGGTTGATCCGGTTGGCGGCAGCGCGGTATTTTACGATACGATGGTTAAACTGGAACGCGCTTGATAGAGGACCTGTTAGCCTGCGGGGGGATGCGCTTTCCCCCCGCAGGAGAAACCGGATGAGGATAACGATGAGCATATTACCGGAATTGCTGGAAAAGTGCGCTGCGCTGCATCATCACCTTTGCCCGCGGCAGGTGCTGGGCGTGCGCATGGGGCTGTATGCCGGCCGGCTGTTGGGGCTTGAACTGCCTCAGACCGATAAGCGCCTGTACACGATTGTCGAAACCGACGGCTGCGGGACAGACGGAATTTCGGTGGCGACCAATTGCTGGGTGGGGCGGCGCACGCTGCGGGTGGAGGATTTTGGCAAAGTGGCGGCAACGTTCGTGGATACGCTCAGCGGGCGGGCAGTGCGGCTGGCGCCGCGCCCCACTGCGCGGGAAGATTCGCGGCAGTACGCGCCTCAGTCAGCCAGCCGCTGGCAGGCCAACCTGATCGGCTACCAGCTCATGCCGGATGAGGAACTGTTTTCGTTCCAGTGGGTGCGCCTGCTGCGCCCCATTGAAGCCATCATCAGCCAGCCGGGCAAGCGGGCAGTCTGTGATCGCTGCGGCGAAGAAATTATGAACGAACGCGAGGTGTTTGCCGGAGAACTGACGCTCTGCCGCGCCTGCGCCGGCGAGGCGTATTACGAGGTAGAAGGGATGGCGGTGCAAGCGGCACAGCTGGCATGGTGTGATCACCCCGCCGCCGACGGCTGGTAAAGCGGTAGGCAGCCACATAGTGAAACAAACCATCACCGGCGGTTGTGACAGGTGATGGTTTGCAGGTTGTGCCAGCTTCCGGCTGCGGCGAGGGGAGAAAGAATCTGCCAGCAGGCGGAAATGTTTTATCCTTCCATCCAGGCTTTCAAGTTAGCCAAAACAGTTGAGGCTTCGTGTTCATTCATCTTATGGATGATTGGCTCGGCCAATTTGCTCGTTATCGTGCCGGGGATGATGTACTCGACATTCAGGGTGACTTGTGTACCGCCCTCTTTTGGCTGAAAGCTCCAGAGGAAAGTGCTGGGAATGCTGCTCTCATTCTTATCGAGGATGCGTTCGTTCTTGACGAACTCGCTCCATTCGGCCTTCCCATCGATATGGATGCCCGCCATCTTATAGGTCCAGTCATAGCAATAACCACCATTCGGCAGTAACTGCACGTTCCTGACCTCTTGCAGGCTGGGCCAGATGCGCGGCAGGTTTTCGGGTTTTGCCATGAATTCGAAAACCTTTTCAACGGGGGCATGGATCAAGATGGATTCGGATACGACACCGCTCAAACCCGAATAAGTCCTGTTCAGAATGCCTGCCACTTCACCAACAACTTGATTCAGTTTGTTGCTCTCGAATATATTTTCAAGAGAATACTCACCTTCTTCAAACTGTTCCAAAGCAGAGGCAACAGAAATCTTATCCGCAAGGATCATTTTTTGAAGGACGAGCAACCTGAAACCGCTTTTTCCATTTACTTTATCTGCGCGCCTTAATGGAATTATCTCACGCAGGTTCTCGGGGATCTCTTCATAGTACTTTTTTCGGTAATTGCGCTGTTTTTCCGACATAATAATATAATAACAAATTTCAACAACCGATTTCTCACCTCGTTGTAATTTTTCACCTTTTCCGTGCAAATTCTGCACGCGGCCGTCAAACACAAAAATCAATCAAACACCCTAAAAAAACGGCATTTTTTTTGACCGCAACACACCCCAATTCCGGCGTGCAAATTCTGCACGTTTGCCTACATATTTTTCACAGACCAACCAAGACACCCCAGGAAGCAATCTTGTTGCAATTTTGTGAATTTTCTGCTTTGGAAGAACTCACGGATGATTTGCATCCTCAAACACCGCCGTCACATCTGCACCGCCAAAAGCCTAAAAAGGGTCAACAAGAAGTGTTTTAGGTGTTTTTCTCAATGAAACTTCAGGCCTGAGGCTGATTTCAGCCTTGCTGATGGAAATTCGAAGAGAAGGGCGGATCAGAAAGCGGTTTTGCGCTGCCAAGGGGGTAGGTAAAACTATCGTAACGCCCCTGCCGCAGAAGCGCGAATAGCCGACGGGCTTCTCGCCCGCCTTCACCTGGCGAAAAAACGAAAGGATTTTTAGTGTAAAATAAATCACATGCTGGACGCCGAACGCATCCCGCCCGAACGTAAGCTAGGGGACGGTTCGCCGCAAAAGAGCGTGGTGGAGCAAATCGAGAACGCGTTGGCAAAGATGAGGTAATCTATGAGGCTTGATACCCAGAACTGGATTGCTCTGTCGGACTATGATTTGGAAACTGCTCGGTACATGCTGGCAAGTGGACGGTTTTTGTAGGTCATCTTCATGTGCCATCTAGCGCTTGAAAAAATGGTTAAGGCACATTTTACCGAAGTGACCCAGTCCATTCCGCCCAAAACCCACGACTTGATCTATCTCATCAGAAAGAGTGGACTGGAATTGCCGCAAGCGCATTTGGAATTTATCGGCAAGATCAACAACGCCAGCATACCAACGCGCTACCCTGAAGATTTGCAACGGATTATCGCACAATACCCCGAATCGGTCGCACGCGATTATTTCGAAAAAACGGAGGAGGTACTCAAGTGGTTGAGAGAACATCCGAACTTGCGCTAACGATCCAGCGCTTTAAGGCTGAACTGGAAAGGATGGGCATCCGTTGTGAACGCATCCTGCTTTTTGGCTCGCATGCCGATGGCACAGACAGGGAGGGCAGCGATATTGATCTGTTCGTTGTTTCGTCCGATTGGGCGCGCTACATCGATCGTGAACGCTTTGAGATACTGGGTATCGCTGCCGCGCGCATCCTGGAGCCGATTCAGGCGCGCGGTGTCACACCAGAAGAAATTTCCGCGCACTCCCTATCGCCGTTTTGGGAAGAGGTACTGCGAACGCAAGCCATTGTGATTGTTTGACGGAGCATGCCAATAATCAATTTCTTACCTCTTTGTTTTTTACGCTGCCGTGCAGATTTTTCACGCTGCCTCTGCTGTGGGAATCAATCCAATAAACCTGAAAAGACGCTAGTTTCCAGCACCAACAACCGTTTTGCATCGGCGTGCAAATTTTTCACGCTGCCGTGCAGATTTTTCACAGACCGAATAGAACACCGCAAACAATATTTGGCTGCAATTTTGTGAAATTTATGCACATTGTTGCAATTTTTAACAAATTTCAGGTGTTTGAGTAATGCAATCTTGGATTTTGTGCGTACAAAAAAGAAAACGAGCAGGAAAAGCATCCAAAAATGGCACAAAGAGCCAGATTCGCCCAAAAAAGGCCTGCATATCAGCCGAAAAACGCCATATATGGGGGGTGGTCGTAAGGCAGTGGTCGGGGCGGGCGATAATGTTAAAGAAATCGCCCTTTACAAATAAAACATCGCCCAAATAACTAGTTTATCTCGTTCTTGTATTTTTGATTTCCCTTCTTTTTTTTGATTGTTTTGTTTGAATCGGAATTTCCGTATTTACGGGTTGTTGACCTGGTTCATTCAGGTATCTCGGTTTTACTGGATTTGTCTCGGTATTTATTTTTTTGCAATTTTTACTGATTGAACAGTATGATTTTCAGTAAAATTATTCCAGGTAGATATATAATTTTATATATTCTCTATATCTGCATTTTTTTGAGGTGCGGAGTGAACGAAAATACAGACGTCCCCAAAAGAAGGCAGGTCAATATCCTGCTGGACGAAGAAGATATTGAGAAACTGGATATTCTGGCAAGAGAAGCAGGGTATTTGACGCGTTCCAGTATGCTGCGCCTGCTGCTGCGCCGGGCGTGGAAGGCGTATATCAGCCAGAAGAAAACTTCTGAAAAACAATCTCCATGAACCGGTGGAAAGATTGGTACAGCCAGGCGTGCAGGGATCTGCAAAAAACCTTACTCGATTTAGAAAACCAATACTACGAGTGGGCTTGCTTTGCTTCAGAACAGTCTGCCGAGAAAGTCATCAAAGCAGTCGGGCTGCGGTTGGGATTGGGATTGCAAGGCAGCTCGCTTGTCGTTTTGCTCGATGTTCTGAAAGAGCATATCCAGATACCCGCAGAAATCGAAGAACGGGCGAAATTACTGGATTTCTATTTCCTGCCGAGCCAGCGTCCCGATCTTTTTGCATCAGGAAAGCCGGCAGACTATTTTTTGGAAAAGTGGGCAAAAGAGGCTGTTGATTCAGCCGGGGAGATTTTAGGGTTTTGTAAATCCTGCCTGGATCAGGCAGAAAAAGGGTGAAAATTCGCTGTAATCTGTTTGTAAGGTCAAAAACCACTGTTAGGAAAAGTTGAAAAGTGGACACTTATAAAGTTGAAAAGTGGACAGTTGTGGGAAGGGTGGAAATAAAGTTCAACAGTGGACACCTCTGAACTTAGCAGCGGGTAAGGTGAAGGAGTGAACCATCTTATTCTCGAACCAGACCCGGACTTCGATCAAATTAGATTCTAAAGGGATCATGTGAAGTTCAACATCCTCGCGGATGGGCACTTTGGGGATTTCGATTTGCACACCGGCTAGTGAGATTTTGCGATAGCCGTTGAGGGTGCGGGTAGCGCGTAAACAGAAAACATCCTTGAGAGAAGTGAAAGGCTTGGGCAGCACAAAAGGGCGGAACAGGGTGTTGCCAGTTGCTTTAGCTCTGTCAAAGCGCATGGCCGGGATCTCTCCGGTCGTGGAGTGAACTTGACGGTTGTTATACCGCTCGACCTCGGCCTGAAGGACCAAACGGGCGTCTTCGAACGAAGAGATTCCCTCCAAGGCGCAGGTACGGACGATCCGATCCTGCAACCAACGAAACGGGCGCTCAATTTTGCCCTTGGCTTGAGGTGAAAGGGCATAGGTGACGTCAATCTTGAGTGAACGCATCACCTGGCGCCATTGGGGATCAGCGTCATCGGTTTGGAGCACATGATTGCGCCAAACACTATCCCGGTTTTGAACAAAACGAAATACCCGTAAATTGTCGACATAGTAGCGAACGGGCAAGCCATTTTTCACTACAACCTCCTGGGCGGCTTGAATATGAGCCCAGGACGATTCTGCGGGAAAGAATTCGGCAAAGAGTAATTTGCGGCTGTAATCATCGAGCGAAGTGATCAGCACCCATTTCTCTGCCGCATAGGGTGACCACTTATGCAGGGAAGCATCATGCTGGATCATTTCTCCAATTGCTGAGGTAATCACTTCCCGATCATGAACTTTCTGCTTTCGTCGTGGTCGATAACAACCCTCTTCTTTCGCCCGTTTGATGATAGTCGGCAGCGAAACGCGGAACCCTTTTTGTTGGAGACGATCCCGCAAAGCTGTGTAGTTATAGCTGGTAATGGGCAAGTCTTTATTTTCAATCAAAGCTCGTTCCCGCCCTAATTCCTGGCGGATGAGTTGATCAACCTCTACGCCAATCCTTTCTGAACTTTTCCGCTGGTAAGCGATACTCATCCCGACCGGGTCTTTGCGATAATTCCCCAGCAGTGCGAAAAATCGACTTTTGGAAATCCCGAGAAGATCCTGGGCATGTTCGCGGGTCATCAATCCGTCCAGATAGTTTTTTAGAATTGCTTTCACTTGCTCATCGCTAAATTTCTTGTGGAGTTGTGCCATAGTGACCTCATTTTTGCCTTCCCTTTTACCACAACTGTCCACTTTTCAACTTTATATCTTCAAATGTTAAGAAAGCTCCCTGTCCACTTTTCAGCTTTAAACTGTCCAACTTTCAAGTTTAAATAACATAAGGTCAAAAACCACTTGACAAATGAGTAAACATCACTACAATAAGTTCTAGAATTTGATTTTGCGATAAAGGACTAAACAAAAAACAAGCCCGCCTGCGGCGGGTTGTTTTAGTTAAACAGAAAGGAGACATAAAAATGAACACTAGAATCTTTCCCTTTTGCTCGTCTTTTCCCTTTTGCTCGCCTTTTGCCTTTTCCTTTTGTTCTCTGTCCATAAACGAATGCGGCGGGGACTGTCGCCTTCAGGCGGCAGAGGAAGCCGCATACCTCCTTTCTCCAAACTTAGACTTGTCAAAATAAGCAGTTTGTAGTACATTTGTTCTAAGGTTAATATGTGCTTTTGAGTTATGTTGCGAACATATCGGTATCTCCTTCGTCCAAACAGCAGCCAAGCCGAAATGCTCGAATTTCTTGTCGAGCAACATCGGCTTGTTTACAACCTTGCCCTTGAGCAGCGAATTAACACGTACAAGGAAAACGGCAAGGGAATTACTTACCCTTCGCAATGGAAACACTTCCGAGACCTTCGGCGAGACAATCCCGATACGCTGGGTCTGGTCAACGTGTCCAGTTTGCAGCAAACACTTCGCCGTCTTGACAAGGCCTATTCCGCATTTTTCCGCAGATTGAAATCCGGCGAGAAACCCGGTTTCCCTCGTTTCAAATCTCGCAGTCGCTTCAATACGATTGAATACACCTACGGGGATGGCTGTAAACTGCGGACAAGCGAGAATGGCAGAGTTACTTTTTATGTACAGAATGTGGGCGAAATACGGGTTTGCTACCATCGCCGTATCCCTGAAAACGCCACCGTCAAGCACGCTTATATCACCAGGAGGAACGGGCGCTGGTATGTTTCGCTTGCGCTGGATTTGCCGAATACGAACGTTCCCAGAGAACCGACTGGCAGACAGGTTGGCGTGGACGTTGGGCTGAAAAACATTGCCGTGCTTTCTACCGGAGAATTTATCCAGAATCCGCGGTGGATGCAAATTAACCTTGCAAAACTCCGCCGGTTGCAGCGCCATGCCAGTCGGCAGGTCAAGGGCAGTCAGCGGCAGCGCAAGACCTATCAGCAAATCGCCAAATTGTACGAACACATTGAACATCAACGCAGAGACTGCCTTCATAAGCAAAGCAAACGTCTGGTTGAGGGGTACGACCTGATTGCAATTGAAGACCTGGCACTCGCGTTCATGAACCGCAACCGACATCTTGCGCTGTCTTCGCATGACGCTGGTTTTGGCATATTCAGGCAAATGCTGGAATACAAGGCTGAAAGCGCTGGTATTCCTGTCGTTGCCGTAAAGCCTGCCAATACCAGTCAGGCTTGCAGCGGGTGCGGAAGTATTGTTCCTAAAGACTTGTCGGTTCGTATTCATGAGTGTCCTCAGTGTGGCCTTGTTCTTGACAGAGATGTCAATGCGGCTCGTAATATCCTGACTTTGGCATTACAAACCCCGCTTGGACGGAGCGGTCAGCCGGTAACGTGGGCGGTTGCGCCGGGCGTTGGCTGAGAAGCCGTTGCCTTCAGGCAACGGAGAACGTCAC
>NZ_JBRCOK010000157.1:0-8811 GCF_053501535.1 Bellilinea sp.
CGAAGGCGAATTCAACTATCCCCTTGGTTCCTGCGCTGCCCTCGAACCGCACGGCTCCATCGTCTGGTTCAAAGAGGACCGCACGATCGAAATCTGGTCATCCTCCATCTGCCCCTTTATCATTCGCGATGACATTGCCCATTCCTACGGCGTGCCGGTTTCGGATGTGCGCGTTCACATCCCTGATATTGGCGGCTGTTTCGGCTACAAATCCGACATCACGGTTGAACAAACCGTCGCCTGGATTGCCAGTTTTGTCCCCGGACGGCCGGTCAAATGGGTTGCCAGCCGCAAAGAAGATATTACCAGCACCCTGCTGGCACACGGCATTCGTACAGTGATGAAGATTGGCGCCAAACGAGACGGTAAACTGGTCGCCCTCAAAACCACCGTTTACCATACCGGCGGGGCATACTCCGATACAGCCGTCAACGTGACCATTGCTGCCACGCATAACTCAACCGGCCCCTACGAATTTGAACATTGCGACTTGACCGGTTATACCGTCTATACCAACACACCGCCGGTAGGCGCTTACCGCGGCTACGGTCACCCCGAATCCCAATTCGCCACCGAACGAATGATGGACTTGCTGGCACGCAAACTCAATATAGATCCTTTTGAATTGCGCCGCAAGAATTACCTGCGTGAGGGCAGCATCAATTCTCTCGGAGAGCGCATGTGGAAATCGAATGGCGACATCGAAAAATGCGCCGACCGCGTTCAGGAAGTCTTATTCAGTCAGCCAAAAAAGAAAGAAGACGATCAATTCTACTATGGGCGTGGCTTTGCGGCGGTGATGAAGTCCCCCAAAGGCGCTCCATTCTCCACCAAAGGCTGCTACATGAAGATGAACATAGACGGCAGCGTTTCGGTCAACATGGGCGGCGCAGAGGTTGGACAGGGGCTGCGCACGGTCGTCCGCCAGATTGCCGCAGAAGCCCTCAAGATTCCACCCGAAAAAGTGCGCTGCTACAACGAAATTGACACCCAGTTCTCCCCCTACGAATGGCAAACCATTGGTTCCATGTTCACCATGCAGGGCGGGCGCGCCATCGTCCGCGCCGCAGAAAAATTGATTCAGGGCTTGAAGAAGACCGCCGCTCAGGTGTTGCGCACCGACGAGGACTACCTCGAATACAATGGTGAATATGTCTATCTGCGCAGCGATCCATCCATCCGCGTCCCCGTCACTCAACTGGCGCGCGGTTACATCACCGATAACGGCATCACCATCGGCGATCTGGCACAATCAGTGGCCGATGCCCGCCTGCCGCGCTATTCCAACCCCGATCAAAACGGGCAGGGCAGTCTGGGGGTAACCTATACATTTGGCGCGCAGGCAGCAGAAATCCGCATCGAAAAGAAAACCGGCAAGATCTATGTGGATCACTTTGCATCCGTCTTTGATGTTGGGCAGGTGATCAATCCCTTGCAGATTCGCGGCTCAGTGCTGGGCGGGGTAACCATGGCAATTGGCGCCGCCCTTTACGAAGAAGTCAAATTCGATGAGCAAGGGCGAATCCTCAATCCGCATTATTTCCAGTATCACATTCCTACCTATAAAGAGGCCCCGCAGCAAACCATTGAGTTTATTGAGACACCCGATCCCATCGGCGCTTTCGGCGCGCGCGGTATTGGCGAACATTCCGTCATCGGTGCGCCGCCCGCCATCCTCAACGCCATTTACGACGCCATCGGGGTTGACTTCTACGAAATCCCAGTAACCCCCGAAAAAATCAAACAAGCTCTCGAAGCCCGACAGGAAAAGGAGTATGCCTGATATGACCGAGAAAATTTCCTTTACTATCAACGGCGAATACCGCTCCGTTGAAATTGACGAAGAGACGATGGTCATTGATGTGATTCGCGACATGCTGGATTTAACCGGGACCAAGCGTGGCTGCGACAATGCCACCTGTGGAACCTGTGTAATTGTGATGAACGGAAAAGCCGTCAAATCCTGCAATACACCCGCCAGCAAAATGCAGGGGGCAGACATTCTGACCATCGAGGGCATGGCAAAAGGTACGGAATTACACCCCATCCAGAAAGCCATCGCCGAATCAGGTGCGGTGCAATGTGGATTTTGCACCCCAGGGATTGTGATGGAGCTCCATGCCCTGCTGGAAAGCAAACCGGATGCGGGCGAAACTGAACTTGCCAATGCCCTCAATAAACACCTGTGCCGTTGCACTGGCTATGAACCGATCCGCGATGGGGCGCTGATTGCCCAGCAGATTATCCGCGAGCGCATGACCGAAAAAGCCTGAAAATCTAAATCCTGCCCGTACAAACTACGGGCAGGATAATTTAATTTCTACACTCCGGAGGGAACAATGACTTTGGATTACCTGATCAAGAACGCCAAAACCCGCTTTTCAGGAAATGAGCTGGTGCAAATTGGCATCAAGGATGGGAAAATCGCTGCCATCGCACCAAAAATCGAGGGGGACGCAAAGCAGGTTGTGGATGCCGACGGCCATCTGGTGACCGAATCCTTCGTCAATGGGCACCTGCACCTCTGCAAGGTTTACACCCTTTCGATGATGGACGATGAAGCGCTGGGGGCTTATACGGGCGAGGCAATGGGTGGAGCAATGACCGCCATCGAACTGGCTGCCCGGGTTAAAGAAAAATACGATGAATCATGGATTATCGAAAACGTCCGCAAAGCGGTCAAACTGGCCATTCGCTTTGGCAACACCCACATCCGCGCCTTTGCCGATACGGATACCAAAGCCCGCCTTGAAGGGGTAAAAGCCCTCATCCGCGCCCGTGAAGAATTCAAAGGCAAAGTGGAACTTCAAGTGGTCGCTTTTCCGCAGGACGGCGTAGTGCGCGACCCCGGCGCAGAAGATTATGTGGAAGAAGCCCTCAAATTGGGAGCGGATGTGGTTGGCGGCATTCCGTGGATTGAATACACCGATGCCGATGCACAGGAACACATTGACCGTATGTTTGCCCTGGCAAAGAAGTACAACAAACCTGTTTCGATGCTGATTGACGATGCCGGCGACCCCACCCTGCGCACACTGGAAATGCTGGCGGTCAAGACTATCAAAGAAGGCTGGGAAGGGCGTGTAACCGCCCAGCACGCCCGCGCCATGGCCCTTTATCCGGAACCCTATTACCGAAAGATCGAATACCTGCTCAAACGCGCCCAAATTGGCGTGGTTTCTGACCCGCAGACCGGCCCGCTTTATGCCCGCGTCAAGTCGCTCTACAAAGCCGGCGTGCGCATTGCTCTCGGGCAGGATGACATTGCCGATGCCTACTATCCCTTTGGGCGCAACAATATGCTGGAAGTGGCCTTCCTTGCCGCTCACCTGATGTGGATGACCAGCCGCGAAGAATTGGAAATCCTCTACGACCTGATTACCACCAACGCCGCTCTGGCGCTGAATATCCCCAATTACGGCTTGAAAGAAGGTGGCAATGCCGATCTGGTCATTCTCAACGCTAACTCAGTTTGGGAAGCCATCTGGAATCACGAAGCCCCTCTGCACGTCTTCAAAGACGGTGTCGAAATCACCGAAAAATAAAAAGGTTGGGTAAAGCAAGAAAAACGGCGGAGGGTTCAACTCCGCCGTTTTCTTTTGTGTAACAGGTTACGATACTTTGAACTGACCCACCAGGCCGCGCAGCGCAGCCGCCATTTGCGAAAGCGAAACGGCCGCCGAAGTCACATCCTGCACCTGCTGGCTCATCTCGCGTGCCGCAGCGCTGATTTCCTCAATCGAAGCATTGGTTTCTTCATTGATGCTGGCGATCATTTCCATCGCTTCAGAAACCTCACTTGAACTGGCCGACATCTCTTCGGTGGAGGCAATGTTTTCCTCGACCACCGAGGATACCGAATCCATGACATCAATCAACTCGTTCGAAAAACCGGAAATCTGCTTAACAGCGACCGCGATGCCCTCGGCTTGCTGACGCACCTGTTCGATAACCTCTAAAATACGCATCAGGGCTTCATTAGATTGATGGGTTTGTGCCACACCATTTTCAACCTCTTTGGCGCTCAGGCTCATCGCTTCAACGGCTTCATGCACCGTTTTTTGAATTTCGGAAATCAATTCGCCGATCTGGCGGGTTGCCTGGGCTGAACGCTCAGCCAGTTTGCGGACTTCATCCGCTACAACCGCGAAACCCTTACCGTGTTCGCCGGCGCGGGCAGCCTCAATCGCAGCATTGAGCGCCAGCAGATTGGTCTGATTGGCAATATCCTCAATCGTTTCCAGGATGACACTGATCTGCTGAGAGCGGCTGCCCATTTCCTTAACCCGCTCCATCGAGAGATCAACTTTTTCTTTGATCAGCTGCATCCCGTGGATCATCTGATTGAGTGTCTCTGCGCTGTTTTGGGCTACCTGCGCTGCACTGACGGCGTTTTGCGCACCTTCGGTAGCCGTTTCAGCCACACTTTGCATCTTCTCCCCCATCTGATTGGAAACCTGCGATGCAGAAGTGACGGCTCTGGCCTGTTCCTGTGCGCCTTTAGCAACACCATCAATGGCATTCGCCATCTGGTGCACGGAACTGACCGTACGCTGAACCGATTCGGCCTGCTGGGATGACCCCATGGCAATCTGCTGCATAGTTTGGGCAATCTGCTCCGAAGCTACCCGTACCTGTTCGGCAAAATTTGCCAGTTCTGCCGAGGCTTTATCCAGTTCATTCGAGCTTTGAGAGAGACGCAGAACAGTGGACTTGAGGCTGGAAATCATGGTGGAGAAAGCCTGCCCCAAGCCGTCCCGCTCAGAACGCGGCTGGACTGAAAAACTTAAATCTCCTGCCGCCAATCGGTTGGCAACCTCAATCATTTCGGTGAAGTAGCCAACCAAGCGCTGAAAGGCGCGCCCAACCGTGCCCAATTCATCCTTGCGGTGGTAAATGGCTTCCAGTTGCTTCTGCTGGACTTCAGAGAAAGCCAGATCACCATCTGCCAGCTGATCGGCGGCTTTCTCAATCACCCCCAGCGGGCGGGTAATGGTATTGGCAATGAATAAGGCTGATACAAGACTGATAGCCAGCAGAATCAGCGTGGCAATCACGGCTGTGATTAAAGTCTGACGAACCTGCTGAGTTACGCCGGCCGTGCTCATGAATACCGTGATGGTTGCCTGTTCACCGGAACTGGTCTTAACCGGATAAACAACGCGCAATGCATTGGGGATTTCATCTACAACCACCTCGCCGCCGCTCAATGCTTGCTCAACGCTGTTCTCCCAATCGGTACTCAATAGATCGGATTGCGAGAAACCCTGACGAGCGCTGAAAACGACCGGCTGCTCTGCTACTTTGACGGCGACAGCATTGACATCCTTTACGGAAACCGTCTTATCCACCAGGGTTTGCAGGTTCATGCTGCGCGTCACCTCATCCAGATAGGTTGCTTCCACACCCACTTGCACAATGCGCGGGCTGTCCACGCCGGAAACCCCCACATATTTATATAGCTTTGAATCCAGTTCACGCACCTGCGCCGATTGAATCACCTCTCCGTTTTGCTGCTGAATGAGTTGATAGAATACATATGCCTGCGGCTGCTCGTTTGGATCGGGGCTGAAGGCAAAGGGGACATCAAAATTGGAATAAATCACCGTGCCACTATCATCGGTGATCCAGAACTCTTTCAGATCGGTGGTATCTACAATAGCGCGCAGCATGTCCTCAATCTGAGTTTCGCTCAAACCGGCTTTCAATGCTGCATCAATCAAATAGGCCGAGATTCTGGCCTGTGTGACCATTTGCCTGCCAACAATCCGGTCCACTTCCCCCGGTATCCGGTTGGCAAAATCCACCGAATGAGCAAACATTTCTGCCAGCGCCACGGCATTGGAACGGGTCTGTTCCAAAAGGGACTGGCGTGCCTGTGTTACCATCCAGGCCGTATTGACCCCCATTACAAACACCAGAATTAGCGTAATAATCAAAATCAAACGGTCTCTGAATTTCATACTACCTCTCTTGGGTTTATAAAGTTTTGTAAATGTATGACAACCGCAAGATATGATGCCCCGTTTTAATGATTTTGACCATAAGGACGGGGTAAAAGGTGTATAAAAAAGAGATAAATATTTCAAAGAGAAATTCGTGGTATAGTCTGTTTAACCAGAACTACTGCCGGAGGAATCCTGTGGAAAATCGTAAAGATCACCAGCGCAAGATTGTCGTTGAAGCCACCGCGAGTTCGATCGAAAAATGGCGCAAGCAAGTCATTGCCGGGCAGCCCGAAACCGGGCGTATGTTTGCCTTCATCAGTGATGAGGGCAGCTACATTCCCGGCGGTGAAGGCACAGCCCCAACACCCCTGACCTATTTTGTTTCCGGCATGGCGCTTTGACTGATCTCCCATGTGACGCAGGTTGCGTCCAAAAAGAAATTGAACATTCAAAAGGAAATCGTCAAAGTAACCGCCCATTTTCGGGAACAGGGTTCGGTGCTGCGCGGTGATGCCGAAGCATTCTGTGACGGCTTCGAAATCGAAATCCAGGTCGAATCGGGGGAATCCCCCGAAACCATCCGCGACCTGATTCGCCTTGCACGTCAAATGTGTTTTACAGAAGTAGCGCTGAGTGGTCAAACCCCTGTTACTCTCAGCGCGAGTTTGAACGGCGCTCCGCTGGATCAGCCTTAATCATCCCTATTAATGGTTTTTCTTCCAAACTTAAACGCCGCGAGAGTTATCGAAAGGCAATTTATGCCATAATAAACTCAAAGTCACAAACCTTTGTCGCCTAATGCCGGCAAGTTTCACGAGGAAAAACATGAATCAAATCTTTTATCCGCGCAGTCTGGTTGTCGTCGGGGTCTCCGACAAAGCAGATAACCTTGCCCGCCATATAGCCAACAATTTGATCGAGTTTGGTTATCAGGGAGAACTTTACTTACTTGGACGAAATGAAGGTTACACCTTAGATCGTCCCATTTATAACTCCATAAAACAATTACCGGCTGGGCTGGATTTAGCCATCATCCTCACTCCGGCGGCAACGGTGCCGGGTTTACTGGATGAATTAGGCGCTCATGGAATTCGTTATGCTGTGATCGAATCGGCTGGTTTCAGTGAATTTTCAGAAGAAGGCGCAAAATTGGAGAAGAAGATTCACCAGATTGCCCAAAAATGGGGTATGCGCCTCATTGGCCCAAATTGCATCGGCATCATCTGCACGGAAAGCGGCATTTGTACCATTTTTGTCCCAACCGATCCACAGGAAATCCGCCCAGGCACAATTTCGCTGGTTTCTCAAAGCGGCGGTGTGGTTTTGACCTGCATTGACATGCTTGCTGCAGCCGGATTGGGCATCTCCAAATCGGTCAGCGTGGGTAATAAAGTTGACCTTAAAGAAAGTGATTACCTGGCCTATCTGGTCAATGATCCGGCTACACAGGTTATTCTGCTCTACCTCGAAAGTATTGTAGAAGGCCGGCAACTGGTAGAACTGGCTGCTCAATCTCCCAAACCGATCATTGTCTATAAATCGAATACCAGTCAGGCCAGCGCTCAAATAGCTCAATCACACACTGCAGCACTGGCAAACGATGAAGGAATTGTCAATGCCGCCTTTCGACAATTTGGGATTACCCGTGCAATGACCTTTAGGGAAATGATGATCTACAGCAAAGGGTTTGTGCTTCCGCCGGTGCGCGGCAACCGTCTGGCAGTATTCTCACGTTCCGGAGGTCATGCCATCATAGCCGTAGATTGTGCCAGTCAGTTTGGGTTTGAGCTGCCGCCTTACAGTGATGAATTGATCGAAAAAGCGCAGCCTTTCTTTCGCGTCAACGTAATTGAACGCATGAACCCGCTGGATTTAGGCACCGTTTTTAACTTTGAAGCCTATCCTGTCCTGATCGAGGAAGCCATCCGGCTCAATCAAGCGGACGCCATTTTGCTGATTTTCAACTACCGCCGCGAAACGATTCCGATTGCCCGCGAGGTTGCCGAAAAAATAAAGTCCCTCAGTCAGCAGCATCACATCCCCGTTGCGCTTTGCTACTTCACCGAAACCAGTGAGTTTAACTATCTGGAACAAAATTTGGGCTTTCCAATTTTCAGCGAAGTCTATGAAGCCATTCAGGCGCTGGCTGCCTCTCGTGATCATTACCGCCGCCTCGAACTGCTCCGCACCGCTCCAACATCTGCCTTATTCTTGCCAAATGACGCCCAAAGCAAAGCCCATTGGGTCATCAGTCGCAAGTCTTCCGCTTTGCTAGCGCTGGATCAGGCCATGCAGGTGTGTGAGTCCTATGGTTTACCGGTAGCGCCATGGGCAAAAGTTTACAATCTTTCGCAGGCTGTTGAGGTATCCGCGCGCATTGGTTACCCGGTCGTGGTCAAGGCCATCTCTGAACAGGTGACGCATAAAACTGATGTTGGCGCTGTTGCACTGAATATCCCCGATCAAGTCCTGCTGGCTTCCGCTATGTTGGAAATGGAACAGCGTTTCAGCCAGCAAGGGCTTGAACCGCCCGAACAATTCCTGATTCAGAAAATGTTGAACGGCGGCAGAGAGATAATTCTGGGCGCCAAACGCGATCCTTCCTTTGGCCCTGTCCTGTTGTTGGGTCTGGGTGGTATTTACGCAGAAGCCTTGCAAGATATCGCCATCCGCCTTGCGCCCCTAAGCCGCGCGGATGTTGAAGAAATGCTGAATGAGTTGCGCGGCACACGCTTACTGCGCGGATTTCGCGGTCAGCCGCCCGCCGACCGCACTGCACTGGTAGATGCCATGCTGCGCCTGTCTCAATTGATGATGGATTGCGAGGAAATTCTGGAAATTGACCTCAACCCTGCCCTGGTAT
>NZ_JBRCOK010000158.1:0-6521 GCF_053501535.1 Bellilinea sp.
CGAAGCGGGCGTGGATGTCAGCCAGCCATCTTTCTGGCAGGGCGGTTATGACTTCATCCGCCAGCAGATTGAAGCATTGCAAAGAATTCCGCTTGAATGAGGCATTTGCGGTACTTTGTTTATATTCTGACGAATGCGTACAATAGTTGGCCGAGAAGTAAAAAGGTTGCCTTTAGCCCCCACCTGCACCTCCCCCAAAATCGCCGGGCGATTTTGGGGGAGGCGGGAGGGGGAGTTTCCCTTCAGCAAAGGTGAGTGTCGCTGCGCTCGGAGTAACGTAAACAACACCATAACCCCCACAACAACCTCATCGCACAGGAGTCATCCATGTACATTGCCATAGAAGGCGTCATTGGAGTGGGAAAAACCACCCTGGCGCGGCTGCTTCAGCCGCGCTTTGAAGCCAACTTGCTGCTGGAAGTCTTTGAAGAAAACCCCTTCTTGAGCAGTTTCTACGCCGACCGGGCGCGTTACGCCTTTCAGACGCAAATCTTCTTCCTGCTCAGCCGCTACAACCAGCAGCGTTACAGCGTTCCCGCCCTGCTGGCCGAGGAAAAACCGCTGATCAGCGATTACACCTTTGAAAAAGACGCCCTCTTTGCGCGCATCAACCTGAAAGGCGATGAACTGGAAACCTACTACCGCGTTCACGAAGCCCTGATTGAAAAAATCATCCCCCCCAATCTGGTGGTTTACCTGCGCGCCAGCACCGATACCCTCTTGCAGCGCATCGCCCTGCGCGACCGCCCCTACGAGCGCAACATGGAACGCGATTACATTGCCGAACTCAATCGGGCGTATGATGATTTCTTCCTCTCTTCAAATCCGCGCTTTTCGGTGCTGGTCATCGAAAGCGACCCGCTGGATTTTGTGCGCAATGAACAAGACCTCGAATGGATCGAGAACCGCATCCGGCAGGCATTGCGCCTTTCCCCCTTTCAGCCGGAATTACCGCTGGATTCACCAGCCGAATCGGGGCATTCGAATTGACCTTTTCCCTGAGGAGGTAAGCCAATGCGCATCACTCTGGAAGCCCTGCACAAAGCGGCCCGCGAAAGCGCCGAGCGTTATGCGCGGCGCGACCGCAGTCTGGTTTGCATTTACCTGACCGGCTCGCTGCTCGGCGAAGAACCGCTGCTGGGCGGCACCACCGATATTGACCTGATCTTTGTCCATTCGACGCTGCCGCCCTACCCGCGTGAAATTGTGCGGTTGACCGACGAAATTCATCTGGACATTGCTCATCTGCCGCAGAGCGTCTTTCAGCAGCCGCGCCGCCTGCGTGCCGATAACTGGATCGGCTCCTTCTTGTGCGCCAACCCGATTGTCCTGCACGATATTGGGCACTGGTTCGAATTTACTCAGGCAAGCGCCGGCGCCCAGTTCGATCTGCCGGAGTATGTGCTGCAGCGCGCCCGTCTGTTCAGTGATCAGGCCCGTCAATCCTGGCTGGATTTGCAATCTCAGCCGGCCCAGGCTACCCCTCAACAAATTCATCAGTATCTGGATATACTCGAAAACGCCTCCAACGCCGTCAGTGTCCTGTACGGCACACCCCTGACAGAACGTCGGTTTTTAATTCAATTTTCCCAAAGGGCGCAAGCCGCCGGCCGGCCGGGCATGGCCGCCGGCCTGGCCGACCTGATTCAGGACGACCCGGCCAGTTTGGAATTGATTCAAAACCTGTTGGAAAACTGGCGGCTTGCCCTGCAGTCCGCTGGTAATCGGGAGGAAAAATCTCCCCGCCTTGACCCCACCCGCCTGCCGTATTACGAGCGCGCCGTCCTCGCGCTTGGCGAAGATTCACCCGCGGCGGCGTTGTGGCTGCTGCTGCGCACCTGGACGCGCGCCGCCCGCGCTCAGCCGGACGACGCAGCCGTTCTTAGCGGCTGGCAGAATGCCTGCGGCAGGCTGGGACTTTCGAGCGTAGCCCTGCCCGAACGCTTGAAAGCCGTGGATGCTTATCTGGATACGGTTGAGGAAACGCTCGACCTGTGGGGAAAACAGTACGGTGTGTAAAAATCTGCCGTACACACCCCCACAGGTGGGTATCCTGCCCTGCGGTTCTTTTTTTGTTTTTTCCACGTTATCTGTGGATAAATGTGGAAAAACTGTGGATAAGTTGATTTTGATGTGGAAAATTGGGGATAAATCCTCCAATTATCCCTCTCTCGGCTCGATCAGCGACCCCTATATATGGGGGTAGTCGGAGGAAGTGCGCCAGATATAAAAAATACCCTGAGAAACACTGCTTTTCCTTGTATTCATACACTTTTCATCCACAGAATTTCTCCCCAATCGGCAGAAAAAATCAGCCCCGCATACAGGGGATATGACAGCCCTGCCCCCCACCTGTACGGGCAAAATTGCAAAAACAGATGTTTTATCCACATATCCCCAGCCCCTACTGACTCTACGAATCTCTTTAAACTTTATTCAATTGGGGATAAGTTAACGTGAGTTCGGGATAAGATCAAAACCTTGCAGGCAATACCAACCACCCCCACCTGCACCTCCCCCAAAATCGCCCTTGCGATTTTGGGGGAGGCGGGGAGGGGGACAAAAATTCGAAAGTTGATCTAAAAATGATTTATCCCGAATTGACGTTAAGTTAATCTGACATGCACACCCACACCGCAATTAAGAGCGCTAATCATCATCCTCTTTTTCAAATGACTCATCCATGCCAAAGGTGGCTGTCAGACCCTGCAGGAAAGCCTGTTTTTCGTCTGCATTCAAGCGTGCTTCGGGATGCAAGGGCAAATAAAACCAGGGCGGCATTTCGCCATTTTGTACGACCTCAACGACATCATCGGCATCGTTTTTGCGTACTCCCCATTCCGATACATTGAGTTTTCTTCGCCCTTCGTTGACATCCCGGCTGATTAACCAGGAAACCGGCGCAATCTTGCTGTACCACGGCCAAACCGTCTGATTGCTGTGACAATCGCCGCAGGCGCGCAGGAAAGTTTCACGGGTTTGCGGGTTGTCCCAATTTGGTTCGGCAACTACCGGCGGGTTGGTTTGATCTTTACCAATCGGCAGGAATTGAATCAACGCGAACACGCCTAAAATGAACACAACTGGAATTGAGAAAATTGCCAGTGGAGAGTGAGAATTTGACATGATAAACCTCTGTAATAGGGCTTTGTATGTCTTTATAGTCGTCGTTTGTGACTAAAAGTTACGGCTGAAAAAATCTACAACGGATCAATCCATATCAACGATAAAAAATACCTTGAAAGTGACTCGATAATTTCTTATAATTTTCAGTGAATTTATCCAATAATACGGGAAGAACTTTTCATGAAACCATTCAACCGCTTTCAAATCTTTCTCCTGTTCGGGGGCATCTTCTTGCTGGCTGCGGCCGGCTGTGCGGGAAGCGGCGATTCACCTGCGCTGCCGGAGGTGTCCTCGCCGGCTGCGCCTACCGCCGTTCCGACCTTCCCACCCACGCCTGTGCCGACCGAAGCGCCTCTGCCAACCGCCGTTCCAACCCCCCTGCTGACGGACACACCCGATGTCGCTGATTCCTGCCTGATTGGACGCTGGATTGTTACCGATATGTCACCTTATTTTCAAACCGCGTTTGAAGGGACCGATATCACCTATCAGGGCACGTCCGGAAATGCCTGGTATCAGTTCAACCTTGACGGTTCTATTTTGCTTGAAGCGATTGAGTTCACTCAGTCTGCCTCCATCAAAGTCGGTACGACTGAAATCCCCATGGACGTTATTCTGGATGGTGTTGGCTTTGCTTCTTATCGAATTGAGGGCAATAAAGTGATCTTCAACAATCAGCAAACCAGCGGCATTGTTTTTCAGGTGGAAGTTTTTGGGGAGCGAACCGACCTGGAGGCGGCATTGTTGGGTGATGCAGCCAAGGGCGAAGTAGCCTTTTTATATGAATGTGTTGGCAGCAATCAACTGCAGCTCACTCCACCGCTCAACGACTACGCGGTCTTTCCAATCCTTTTGGAACGATATGAGTGATTCCGGCCTTCGCCTCTTCCTGTAAAATCGCCGCAGCGATTGGATGGGAAGGGAAAAAGTCAAACAGGCCGAAGGCTCGGAATTGAGCCCCAAAGCGCCAAAGCGATTCAAAAAAATAATGCCACTCCCAGCGCAGTGACACGCACCCGTTCTGATCAATTGCCCCCTCCTTCGCCTCCCCCAATATCACGAAAGCGATATTGGGGGAGGTGGGTGGGGGTCAAAAATCAGATTGCCGCGCTCGCTCAACAGGACGTTAATCCATGAATGCTCTGCCGTGCCGCGGGTGATAAAGGTCATTTCCTTGAAGAATGAAAGGATGATTTGAAATTCATCCGTTTTACACAGGCCATTCTTTAATTCGCCTTTAATCGCCATGGCTTACAATGGCGATTATGATGAGAAAAATCCTGCAAATCTCGTTCATTCATGTTGCCGTGGCGATGACGCTGGTGCCCATCAACAGCACCCTCAACCGTGTCATGATCAAGGAACTGGCCCTTTCCGCTGCGCTGGTTTCCCTGCTGGCCTCCCTGCCGTATCTGTTTGCTCCCATTCAGGTGATGATTGGGTCATACTCTGACCGTCACCCCATTTTGGGCTGGCGGCGCAGTCCCTACATTGCGCTGGGGTTGCTTTTGTGCGTGGCAGCGCTGGGGGTTGCGCCGTTTGCTGTGTTCACCATGCCGGAAAATCCGCTGCTGGGGCTGATTTTCACCCTGCTGACCTTTACTGCGTGGGGCATGGGCTACAATCTGGCAGCGGTCAGTTATTTTTCGCTGGCTTCGGAACTGACCGGTGAACGGGGACGCAGCCGCACAGTAGCGGTGATGATGACGCTGATGATTATTGCCATCATCTTCACGGCCGCCACACTCAGCCGCCTGCTGGTGAATTACTCACCGGAGCAATTGCAAACCGCTTTTTTGATGGTTGCCGGGGCGGCCTTGCTGCTGGGAATGATTGGGCTGGCAGGACTGGAACCGCGCCATTCCAAACCACTCCAAAGTGTGCCGGATGAAGAACGCACCGGCTGGACCAGCACCCTCAAAGTGGTGTTTGCCAACCCGGTGGCGCGCCGTTTTTTCTTTTACCTGATTCTGCTGCTGGCGGCCATTCTCGGTCAGGATGTGCTGCTGGAACCGTTTGCCGCCCAGGCGTTTGACCTGCCCGTGGCGGCTACCACCCGCATCACCTCGATTTGGGGCACCTGCATGCTCATCACGCTGGCCAGCGCCAGCCTGCTGGAGCGGCGCATGGGCAAGCGGCGGGTTGCCCAAATTGGCGGCGGGGTTGCCGCGGCAGCCTTCCTGATGATTGCGCTGAGCGGATTGCTGGAAATCAGCGCCGTATTTTACGCCGGGGTGGTGTTGCTGGGGCTGGGCAGCGGCCTGGCAACCGTGTCTAACCTCTCTTTGATGCTGGACATGACCACCGAACGGGTGGGACTGTACATTGGGGCGTGGGGCATTGCCAATGCCCTCTCGCGGCTGATTGGCACACTTTCCAGCGGCGTATTACGTGACCTGATCAGCCTGCTGAGCGGCAGCCCGCTGGCAGGGTACGTGATTGTCTTCTTTCTGTTTGCCGTCAGTCTGATGGTGTCGCTGTGGCTGCTGCGCCGCATCACCGTGCAGGGTTTTCAGCAGTACAACCGTCCGCTCAGTTTTGCCGAGCGTGCCGCAGCGCTGAACGATTAATCGGTTTTGCGCCGGCGCACGGCGCGTAAAAACCCGGGTGTATTCAATCCGCGCTCCAGGTAATAAGTCAGGTAATCCTGCATGCGGGTTTCCATTTCTTGCTGAACCGGCACGGGAATCACCGCGCGGGTGGCTTCGGCGTAGGTGCTGCGTTGAAAATGGCGCAGAAAACGCAGGGCATTGACCGAAATGGGGCGGGCGGAGGCATCCTGTGAGCCGCAGCGCGGGCAAAGCACCCCGCCTAGCAGCGGAGAGAAGAACTGGTCCTGTGGCTGAATCTCGTCGCCGCACCCCACACAACGGAACAACTCCGGGCGGAAGCCGAGCAGATCGAGCAGGCGCAGTTCGTAGTAACGCAGCAGTGTAAAGGGCGGTTGACCTTCGTTCAGGCGCTGCAAAGTAATGGCGAGCAGGTCGAACAGGGGGCGGTTTGCGCCTTCTTCATAAGTGAAGCGGTCGAGCAACTCCACCGCATAACTGGCATGGGCAATCCGCTCCAGGTCTTCGCGCAGGGCAAGGTAAGCGGCCACCGTTTCGGCCTGGGTAACAATCCACAGATCCCGTCCGTGCGCCAGCATCAACTTGACGCGTGTAAACGGCTGCAAATGCCCGGCTTTACGCGAACGCAGCCGCCGCACGCCTTTGGCAATGGCGCGCAGTTTGCCCTCTTCACGGGTGAAGAGGCTGAGCAAGCGGTCGGCCTCGCCCCAATCGCTGTGACGCAGGACGATGGCCTCGACCCGCAGGGTTCGCTCGGCTGGCGGCATAACAATTCCTGTGTGTTTAAGGTGAGGTAATTAACGTCAATTCGGGATAAATCATTTT
>NZ_JBRCOK010000159.1:0-6784 GCF_053501535.1 Bellilinea sp.
AGAAGCATAAAGACAAAAAACACCCCTACCACAAACCAGCGATAACGTCCGGATGGTTTCATGATTCCACTCCTGAGCATATAAATAACATCAAACAACCAAAGTATAGCCAAGGATGCAAAAAAAAGAAACGATTTCCCACCCCTAATTTTCTGAATCTTGAAAGGTATAATGAAAAATGCCTTTGAATAGAAACCTGAAAAATGAGGGTTTGTAATTACGGAATGAAGACTGTTTTAAATTTTTGGCAAGCTGACCCCACCATTTCTTCCGGTATTACCTCAATTCAGGTCATTCCAGCCTGTAGAGGGAGTTTTGTTCCATTACCGGAGTTTTTGGACACGAATCTATCGGAAATTCTCGAGAAGGAAGGAATTCGCGATCTTTATCTTCATCAAGCGGAAGCGATACAGTCAATTACCCATTCTCAAAACACGATTATTACAACCGGAACAGCCAGTGGTAAGTCGCTTTGTTATCTTCTGCCGATTCTGCAACGCTGTTTGGAAGATGAAACTGCCACTGCCTTGTTGCTCTTTCCAACCAAAGCACTGACACAAGATCAGTATAAAAATCTTTTGCGCCTGTCGCCCAAAACCTTACATTCCCAAATCGCCATTTATGATGGGGACACGCCAGTTTCACAACGCGCAAAAATTCGTAACAACACCCGAATTTTACTCAGCAATCCCGATATGCTGCACACGGCAATTTTGCCTCATCATCCCGGGTGGGAGCGCTACTTTCGAGGTTTAACTTATGTTGTGCTGGATGAAGTTCACCTGTACCGAGGCGTTTTTGGTTCTCACATAGCCAATTTACTCCGTCGCCTGAAGCGAATAGCCCGTTTTTACGCAGTATTTCCGACCTTTATTCTGACTTCAGCAACGGTTGCTAATGCGAAAGAACATGCGGAAAATTTAGTTGAAGAACCTTTTATCGAGGTTTCAGATAATCAATCCCCTCGCGGAAACAAGTATTTTATCCTTTACAATCCCCCCATCATTCATCAAGAACTCGGTGTACGCCGTTCAGCCTTGAGCGAAGCTGTTCGCCTGAGCGGCGATTTGATTGTAAAAGGCATCCAGACCCTTTTGTTCACCCATACTCGTAAAAACGTCGAAATTGGAGTAAGGTTACTGCAAACTCAGAACCCCGATCAAGCACATAAAATCTTTGCTTATCGCAGCGGATACCTTCCATCGGAACGCAGAAAAATTGAGCAAGCATTGAAAAACGGTACAGCCAAAGCTGTTGTCGCAACCAACGCTTTGGAATTGGGGGTGGATATTGGCGGGATAGAAGGGGTGATCATCAGCGGCTACCCGGGCAGTATCGCAGCAACTCATCAACAGGCCGGCCGATCTGGTAGAAAAAAACAGGATTCGCTGGCTGTTCTGGTCGCGTCTTCCAATCCCTTAGATCAATACATCATCAAACATCCGGAATACCTTATTGAAAAACCACCGGAAATGGCATTGATTAATCCCAATAATCCTCTAATTTTATTGCAGCATCTCCGCTGTGCTGTGTTTGAATTGCCTTTTCGACAAAACGACACCTTTGGTGGACTCTCATGGGATTATATTCTTCCATACTTGCAGGTATTAACTTTAAATCGCGAGGTTTTTGCAACCGCTGACCGTTTTATCTGGCGCGCCAATCAATATCCATCTCAGAGCGTTTCGCTGAGAAGTACATCCGGGGAGGTGTTTTTGCTACATGTAGAGGAAGATGAGCGATTAACCATCATCGGTGAAATTGATCAAAGTAGTGTGGATTGGATGGTTCATCCCAACGCCGTTTATCTTCATCAGGGGCAATCTTATTTTGTGGAAGAATTAAACTTCGAGAAGAAACGGGTGCGTCTTTCAGCGTTCAACGGAGATTATTACACTCAACCATTGATGGACCAAACCATTCAAAAAATATCTGAAGAGAAAAACCGTCCTGTGCCTGGTGGTATCATTCACTTTGGAGAGATTGAAGTTACCCAACAATTGAAAGCTTTTCGAAAAATCTCCTGGCAGAGCAAAGAGATTCTTGCTACTGAAGAAATGCAACTGCCACCCCGTATTTTACGAACCGTTGGTTACTGGATTGAAATCAATTCTCAAACTTTAGAACTTCTCTCAGAAAACAACTTGTGGTCAGGAAAGCCAAACAATTATGGGCCAAACTGGGATCAACAAAGAAATCTGGCTCGTCAACGCGACCGATTTACCTGTCAACTTTGCGGCGTTCCGGAAAAAAACATCCCCCACCAAGTACATCACAAAATACCGTTCCGCCAGTTTCCCTCCTTTGAGCAGGCTAATCGCCTGGAAAATTTGATAACTCTCTGTCCGGCCTGCCACCGCAAAGCTGAGAGTGTTGTCCGCATCCGCAGCGGGTTATCCGGTTTGCGCTACCTTCTTTCACAAATCGCTCCGCTATTTGTTTTATGCGATCCGGGAGATTTGGGGTCTCATAGTGACCCACAATCACCGATTAGTGACGGCAGCCCCATCGTTATGATCTATGACAACTCTGCTGCCGGAATCGGCTTATCCGAAATGCTTTTTGACAAACATGAATTAATCCTTTCCAGCGCCCTGGAAGTTGTCCTCAATTGTCCTTGCGCTGATGGTTGTCCGGCTTGCGTAGGGGTTGGTGGAGAAAACGGGAGCGCTGAAAAAACCGAGACTCTGGCTATACTTAAAATTCTTAACGGCTTACCCCTTCGCTTATAATAGAGGTATGGATGACTCCTTATTGAATCGTCTTAAATCGCTGGGGATGCAACTTGGGAACCCACCAGTTTCTCACAGTCCAAACCGAAAACCTGAGGTTTCGGTTTCGATTGAAAAAGTAATCTCTGGACAACATCATCCAACCATTTTCGGAGATGTTTTTATTTCAAAAAAACAATATCCTGCAGACTACAAACATGGAATTATTGAATTTACAACCGGGATAGACCTTTCACCCCTATTATCTTGGTCTCGAATCTCCCTTGAATCCAATCCTCCCATTGAAGAATTTGTTTTTTTGGATACAGAAACTTCCGGTCTGGCAGGCGGGACGGGAACTTTTGTATTTCTGGTCGGCCTTGGATACTGGAAAAATGATCAATACCACCTTACTCAACTGTTTTTACGGGAACCCGATGAAGAACCGGCATTTCTAACTGCACTGGAAGAACATCTTACTCCCTTCAAAGTTTTAGTGACCTACAACGGTAAATCCTTCGATGCGCCATTATTAAACAACCGCTTTGTATTGAACGGTTTTCAATCACCTATTAAGAAAAAACATCACATCGATCTGCTTTCACTCACACGGCGAATCTGGCGCAACCGTCTGGATGATCGCTCGCTAGGCAACCTGGAACATGAGATTCTCAGCCTGACTCGCTCAGCAGATGAGATTCCTGGCTGGATGGTTCCGCAGATTTATTTTGAATATCTTCAAACCTTGAACGCTTCTCCTCTTCAAGGCGTTTTCTATCATAACCAGATTGATATCTTATCCCTCTCTGCATTGTTTGTACACTTGACCCAATTATTAAATAATCCGCTCGCTGCAGAAAACCCGCAGAGCCTGGATTTGATCGCCATTGCTCGCCTCTATGAAGAATTGGGTGAATACGCCAGAGCAGTTCAATTATATGAAGCCGGTCTCGAAATCGGGTTACCCATCCATTTTTTTATTCAGACTCTTTACAGGTTTGCCAACCTGCATCGTCGCACCGGTCAACCGGAAGAAGCGCTCAACCTATGGCTGAAAGCCGCTGAATACAACGAAGTGGATGCCTGCATCGAAATTGCCAAATTCTACGAACATCAACAAAAAGCCTATTCTCAGGCAATTGAGTGGACGGAGTTGGGCTTGAACTACCTCGAACAGTCACCCATGCCGCGTTATATCAAAAAGCAGAGACGAATGGAATTAGAACATCGAAGACAGCGATTAATCCAGAAACAAAACCGCTTAAGAAATCAGGAAACCTCATGAAATCCTTTACTGACAATTTGTCACAGCAGCTTAAACAAGCCGTCATCAAGCAAAAATCCAGCCACCTTGAACAGATAGATGAAAAGTCTAATCTTTACACGCTATATCGTTTTCTTTACCTGTATGAGGAGCACGTCAGTAAACTTGTGTTTCAAGCTTTACAGCAAAGAGGCGAATTCACGCCATTTGCCATGATGGATTCTTTGGAGTCTGAAATTCAAAAATCTGATAATCAATCCGATCCTGATCTTCAACGCATTTTCAATCATTACCGCGCTTACAAACAACGATTGGATGAGATTTACCGGTTGGTCAAAGTAATTTTGACCAGCAAGAAAAATGGAGAAAAGACCAATGATGGATGAACTGCAAAAAGTGTTCACAGCCTACGGACAGCTGGAAGCAGACATGGTACGTTTGATGCTGGAAGCAGCCGGAATCACCGTTATTCTGCGGCGGGAAAGTGCCGGTGCAGTTTACGGATTAACGGTCGGCCCATTGGGAGAAGTTCATTTGTATGTGCCTGCAAGGCAGTTCGAAGACGCCCAACAACTCATCCGGTCCATGCAATCTGGAGAATTAGAAAATCAGTCGGATGAAGATGATTGGGATATTGAAGATACACCAGATGAGGGTTTTTAAATCGGCTGCACTGCCTTTTGAATTTTTTTCTGATACCGCTCCATTATTTTTTTGGTTATCTCTCCCACCATTCCCTGACCAATGATCTGATCATCAATTTGATGAATGGGTAAAACTCCCCGGCTGGTACTGGTGAGGAAGGCTTCATCAAGAGTTTTTAATTCTGCATACGGGAAACCCTCATAACGCAGCGGTATTGCCAGTTCTTGAATAATCTCCAATACTTGTTTTCGAGTAATCCCTGCCAGCACATGCTGATCGTCGGTAAAAATCGTTCCATCCTTTACCGCAAAGAAATTGCTGCTCAACCCTTCCAACATGCGTCCGTTCTCATCCACCATGATTGCTTCATTAATTTCGTTCGGTAATTTTCGCCGTATTTCATCGGCCGTATGAATGAAAGTTGTTGTCTTTGCAGCAGGGTTTTCCCGATGCATCCGAATCGTGATCACCCGCACACCGTTTTGATAATCACGCAAAGAAGGTAAGACTAATTTTTCCAGAAAAATGTAAATCTGCAGCTCATCTCGATTTTCGGTTGTGAATGGAATGCTGATACGAACCCTTGCTTCTGCAGCAGGAAAGTTTTTCAGCAGTTCGCTTAAAGCGTTGCGGATTGCCTGACGATTCAATTTAAGTTCTCTGCCAAGCAACTGCGCAGAACCCTCCAATCGGTCAAAATGTCCTTCTAAATCCAACACATGGAATTTTTCAAAAGTTCGAAAAGTGGTATAAACCCCATCCGGTATCAACCTGTTGGCTTGATCCAGCGATTTTAAGTCGTCCTTCTCAAATGCTTTTTGTAATGAAATCCCATCCGGATTTTGAGTGATACAATACGCTGAAATCATCTTATTTCCCTGTTTGAACCCTTTTTGCTGGATTATACTGGTAAGAGGTAGAAATCTTTTTTAGATTTAGAAGGTTGTAAAGTGAAGTCAAAATCTCCAAATTTTCGCTTTTACGCTCTGTTAAGCTTGATAATTCTCCTGAATTTGGCAATCGGATTGGCAGGTGGCTACTATATCCGCGACCAACAACTCTTTTCGATCAACCAGAATAATTATCCACTCCTCGAACAAGCCTATGAATTACTGCTAGATCATGGATATTACCCGTTGCCAGACCAGAAGAAAGTTGAATACGGGATGATTCGCGGTCTTTTACAGGCCTACAATGACCCTTATACCACATTTGTCGAACCACCCCAGCATGAGTTACAAAGTCAACAGCTGCGCGGCAAATTTGGTGGGATCGGCGCACGCATAGAACGCGATTCGCAAAACAACTACAGGCTTTATCCATTCGCCGATTCACCCGCAAGGCGGGAAGGTCTACTGGATGGAGATATCTTGATTGAAGTGGATAAAGTTAAGATAACCACAGAAACGACCCAGGATGATGTATTATCTCTGTTACGAGGCGAAAAAGGGACAAGTGTTCAGCTGGTCATCTTCCGAGAAGAAGAACAACGGGAATACTCCTTTCAAATCGTCCGAGAGGAAATTCCAATACCTTCGGTTACCTGGAATACTCTCCCGGAGGATGAACGAGTCGGTCTCATTCAAGTCAACCTCATGTCCTCAACCACGCCGGACGAAATTCAGAAAGCCATCGAAGACTTGATTGTGAAAGGTGCTGACCATTTCATTCTTGATTTACGCAACAATGGCGGAGGATTGGTAGATACCGGAGTGAAGATTGCCGAATTATTCCTGCCTGCGGACAAGCCAATATTAACTCAAACCTACCGCGACAAGCCTCCTCAAACCATTCAAACCTCCAAAGACGGCCCTTTCACCGAAATTCCGCTGGTGATATTTACAAATAATTCCACAGCCAGCGCTGCTGAAATTACCGCCGGCGCATTAAAAGCTCAGCAACGAGCCAGATTAGTTGGCACGCCGACTTTTGGAAAATATACCATTCAGCTGGTCTTTGACCTGAAAGATGGCTCGTCGTTGCACGTCACCGCAGCTGAATGGGAAATTCCGGGTTTAGAACCGCCCATCCGTGATCACGGTGTTTTACCCGACGATTGGATTGAAAATGAAACACCCGACAATCTGAATAACCGTTACCTTCAAGCCGCCCTTCAAGCCTTCAACCTGAATACAAACCCGTGATTTTTACATCGGTTTCGATT
>NZ_JBRCOK010000160.1:0-22224 GCF_053501535.1 Bellilinea sp.
TAAAGGCCATGCTGACTTGACGTCATCCTCACCTTCCTCCGACTTTATATCGGCAGTCCTGTATGACACCTGTAACATACAGCGAGGGTTGCGCTCGTTAGCGGACTTAACCGAACATCTCACGACACGAGCTGACGACAGCCATGCAGCACCTGTGCAAGCTCCCCGAAGGGTCGGTCACCTTTCGGATTCCTACCACTTGCATGTCAAACCCTGGTAAGGTTCTTCGTGTATCATCGAATTAAACCACACGCTCCGCTGCTTGTGCGGGGCCCCGTCAATTCCTTTGAGTTTTAACCTTGCGGCCGTAGTCCCCAGGCGGTAGACTTATCGCGTTAGCTTCGGCACTGATGGATTTGAACCCACCAACGCCAAGTCTACATCGTTTACGGCTAGGACTACCGGGGTCTCTAATCCCGTTCGCTACCCTAGCTTTCGCGTCTGAGCGTCAGAAGTGGTCCAGGAGGCCGCTTTCGCCACTGGTGTTCCTCCGGATATCTACGCATTTCACCACTACACCCGGAATTCCACCTCCCTCTACCACTCTCAAGTCCGGTAGTATTGAACGACCTCTCCCAGTTAAGCCGGGAGCTTTCACATCCAACTTGCCGAACCGCCTGCACGCGCTTTACGCCCAGTAAATCCGGATAACGCTCGTCTCCTACGTGTTACCGCGGCTGCTGGCACGTAGTTAGCCGAGACTTATTCTGAGGGTACCGTCCTTCCTCTTCCCCTCAAAAAGCGCTTTACAACCCGAAGGCCTTCATCGCGCACGCGGCGTTGCTGGTTCAGGCTTTCGCCCATTAACCAATATTCCCTACTGCTGCCACCCGTAGGTGTATGGACCGTGTTTCAGTTCCATTGTGGGGGGCCACCCTCTCAGGTCCCCTACCCGTCATCGCCTTGGTAGGCCATTACCCTACCAACTAGCTGATGGGACGCAGGCCCCTCCCGAAGCGACTTTCGCCTTTAATCACCCGGCTTCTAATCCGGGGGATCACATGCGGTATTAGCAGCCCTTTCGAGCTGTTATCCCACACTTCGGGGCAGGTCACCAACGCGTTACTCACCCGTTCGCCACTAAGGTCGTATTGCTACAACCTCCGTTCGACTTGCATGTATTAAGCACGCCGCCAGCGTTCATCCTGAGCCAGGATCAAACTCTCCGCAAAAATATCACCTTATTCAGGTGTTCGTTACGGATGTTTAACGGAGCTCTCTTTTCTTGGCTTCCTTCCTATCACTCTTCAGTTGTTAAGGTTCCGCTTGCTTCCGAGGGCCAGATTCTACGCTACCAGCGGTTTCCTGTCAAGCATTTGGCGATAAAATCGCCGATGTTTTCCTAAGTCGTTCATCTTTGGTCAACACCGGCGCATCTCTCGACGTCCCTGCCAGGCCTGGTCCCTCTTGCACCAACCCGTTTTCAATTGTTACCGATCCGCTTTCTCAGCAAGATCTTTTCACAGTTTGGGACTTATATTGTACCCACCCTGCTTCGGATTGTCAAGGGGTTTCGCAGAATTCATTCGGAAGTGGCGTATTTTGTTTTGAGCGGTCTGCCGTTTCCGGCGAAACCGGGCTGCCCTCACAGGCAACGGGCTGGATTATACTCCTATCCCTATGCCTGTCAAGGGGTTTCGTGCCTTTTTTCCAAAAGTCGTTCCCTTTCCCTTCCGCAATTCGGAACGATCCTTGCACCAGGAACAATTCCATCAATCCAACCGTCTTATCCATGCCCTTTTCAAAAGCGGACTGAAACAGTCGTCATTAATTCAGGATGGTATAATTTTCTTATGAAAGCAATCGGTTCACTCACCTTCTCCAACCAGCGCTCACTGTTGCAGCAATTGCTCACGGCAATGCTGCTTTCTCTCGTCTTCACCTTCGTCCTTTTCATTGCAGTGATTCTGACCTACCAGATCTGGTTTGCCGGGCGAATTTTCCCCGGTGTACAGGTCGCCGGCATAGCAGTGGGTGGACTGAGCCCTGCCGAGGCAGCCGAGAAAATCTCCGCCCAAATCACCTTCCCCACCCAGGGGCGCATCGTTCTGAAAGATAACGAGAATTTGTGGGTAGCCTCGCCCCAGGAACTGGGGCTCTTCCTTGACCCCGGTGCTTCGGCAACCCTTGCCTTTCGGGTCGGACGGGATGGCAATCTTCTTAACCGGTTTGCCGATCAGTTCAACGCTTGGTACACCGGTAAAAACACTTCCCCCGTGCTGCTGTTCGACCAGCGCATTGCTTACGTATACCTCAACCGCATCGCCGCGGTCATCAACCGACCGGTCATCGAAGCCAACCTCGGCTTGCAGGGAGAGGAAGTAATTGTGCGTTCCGGCGAAATCGGCCGCACGCTCGATATTGACGCTTCCCTGGCACTGGTCTCGGCGCAGGTGCAATCCCTGCAGGAAGGGGTTGTCCCGCTGGTTGTTCAGGAAACCCCGCCTGTCATTCTGGATGCCAGCCAGCAGGCCGAGCTGGCGCGCCGCATCCTCAGTCAGCCTTTAACCCTCACCATGCCGGAAGGCCAAACCGCACCCGGCAGCCCGTGGGTCTTTGATCGCACAACCCTGGCATCCATGCTCTCGATTGAACGCGTGCGCAATCAGGATGGCGAACAATACGAGATCACCCTGAACAGCGAAATGCTGATCACCTTCCTTTCCAATTTAGCTCCCAACCTGCGTACTTATCCTCAGAATGCTCGTTTCATTTTCAACGACGATACCCGCCAGCTAGACCTGCTTCAACCGGCCGTCATCGGACGCACCCTCAATGTGGATGCCACCCTGCGCGCCATTCAGGAAGGGTTGAAGCAGGATCAGCACACCATTCCACTGGTTTTCGATTACACCAACCCCCCGGTCACAGATGATGCCACTGCTGAAAGCCTGGGCATAACCGAACTGGTCAGTCAGCATACCTCTTATTTTTACGGCTCAAGCCGTGAGCGGGTTCAAAACATCCAGGCGGCCGCCAGCCGTTTTCACGGTTTGCTGGTTCCGCCGGGAGCTACTTTCTCGATGGCTGACGCATTGGGCAATATCAGTCTGGATAATGGCTATGCCGAAGCGCTGATCATCGTCGGCGGACAAACCATCAAAGGCGTTGGCGGCGGTGTATGCCAGGTCAGCACCACCCTCTTCCGCACTGCCTTCTTTGGCGGCTACCCGATTGTTGAGCGGCACGCCCACGCCTACCGCGTCAGTTATTACGAAAAAACCTACGGCAACCGCCTTGATCCGAAACTGGCCGGATTGGATGCCACCGTTTATGTTCCCATTGTGGACTTCAAGTTCACCAATGACACCCCTTACTGGCTGCTGATGGAAACCTACGTCAACCCCAATGCCAGCACCCTGACGTGGAAGTTCTACTCCACCTCCGATGGGCGCACCGTGGAATGGCAAACTACCGGACCGGTGAATATTGTCGAACCGCCCAAACCCCTCTACAAGGAAAACCCCGAGCTGAAAGAAGGCGAAATCAAACAGGTGGATTGGGAAGCCAAAGGCGCCGAAGTGACCGTTACCCGTACGGTCTATCGCAACGGTCAGGTGTACTTTACCGACCGCATCTACACCCGCTACCAGCCCTGGCAGGCAGTTTACGAATATGGCCCCGGCACCGAAATTCCCACCCCAGAACCCGAAAACAACGACTGAGCCCTCTTAAAAGAAACAACTCCGGCTTTATCCCCATCGCCAGAGTTGTTTCTTCTGCACGATCCCCTGAAGTCGTCGGCAGCGGGACGAAATTGGCAATAAAGAAACGATCAAAATTAAGCGGGGATTGTGAATACGGCTATAATATACTAGGAAAACACTCAAAATTGTTCTGAGTTGCGCTCTAAAATCACTCCCAAAGACGAAAGAAAACCTCTTCATGCCTACCGGCGAACCCCGCTTCAGCGAACTGCTCCAACGCGCCATCAACCGCATCGCATTTTTGGAAAACAAAACCCGCCAGGTCGTGTTTGACGAATTGGGTTACGCCCTCGGCCGGCAAGGTGGCAGTGCCATTCAATACTGGCTTTACCACCAGCGCGTGCCTGCCCGGCTGGAGGATGTGGAAAACCTGGCGCGCATCATCGCCCACCGCGGCGGTTGGGAAAACGAAAATGATCTGCGTTCCTTTCTTTCCCGTGGCGGCCACCCCAGTGCCGATGTTCTCGTTCGTCAAATTTTTCCGAACGAACCCATCTCCACCACCAGCGCCACCGCTCAGCCGGCCTTCATCGTCGGTCCGCCGATTCTCAAGCCGCATCAATTCTTTGGGCGCACACGTGAACTCCGCCGCATCTTTACCGCTCTCAACAGCGCTCCCATGCAAAACGTGGCCATCAGTGGTCTTTCACGCAGCGGGAAGACCTCCCTGTTACATTATATCCACACCATCACCCGCACCCCTCCCGGCGCCCTGCGCCCCAACCAGCCCCAAAACTGGCTGGACGAGCCCCAGCGTTACCGCTGGGTGTATGTTGACTTTCAAGACCCGCGCGTTTGTAATCGCCAGGGGTTCCTGCTCTATGTTTTGCGCCAGCTCAACTTTCCCGCCCCGCCCTCACTCGATCTGATTCAGTTTGTGGATATTGTCGTCCGCTATCTGGTCAATCCCACCGTGATTCTACTGGATGAGATTCAAATTGCGCTCACCAATCCCGAATTTACCCAGCAGTTCTGGTGGAGTTTGCGTTCGCTTTCTTCCAACCTCACCGATGGAAAACTGGCTTTTGTGATTGCGGCCCAAAACCAGCTGCCGACCCTGCAAAATGCGCTGGGCAAACCATCACCATTCTTAAACATCTTTGGGCATTCCATTCAGCTTGGCCCGCTCAACGAAGAAGAAGCCCGCCAGTTAATCCAGTCCAGCCCACTCCCCTTCTCCCCCGCGGATGCCGATTGGATTATCCAGCACAGCGGCTGCTGGCCGGCCCTGCTGCAAATTCTATGCAGCACCCGGCTGGTTGCCCTGCAGGAAAATCAATCCGATGAAATCTGGAAGGGCGATGCGCTGGCCAACATTCAACCCTACCGCTACCTGCTGGAAACGCCATGATCTCAGCCCCGCTTTCGCTCAGTCCTGCCGGCCGCCTCAGGTTGGTTTCTCCCTTACGCATTCTCTTCTGGCTGATCGTTCACCCGGCAGCCTGGCAGCGCCATCTCGCCCTGATTGACCCATCCCTTCCGTTGGACTTCAGCCTGATCGAATTGACCGACAAACAACGCCGTAACCCGCAATTGGCACGCTTTTTGCTGTTCACCTGGCTTTCTCTGGGATTGTGGATTGCGTTCCTGATTCCCTTCATCAGCATCTTCTTGGGCAACTCACTGAATGATTTGCCGATTAAACTGGCAATTGGAATCGGCTATGGCCTCTCTGCCAGTCTGTGCGGCGCCCTGCTGGCTGGCATTGGAAGCGGTTTAACCTTCGGTTTTGTCTTAGGGTTGGGCACCGGCCTGCTCCTGCCAGATATGGATGCTTACTTTGTGGTCACCGCTGCCGCAGCCGGGCTGGCTGCCAGCGTTCAGCTCAACCTGCTGCAAGTCCGTCAGCGCCCCTCTTCTCTTCTTCGCTGCCTGTTGGGAGTGATCACCGGCATTCTGGTCGGCGCCGGGGTAATTTTTGGATTTTGGGCAATAGCCTCTGGGGAGTTAATTAATACCCCCCAAACCTTGCAAATTGACCAGACCATCAGCGGTTTACCGTTGATCCTGCTGATTGGTAGCGCACTGCCGATTGGGTTCTTAACCGTTTGGCTGACTTTACACCTGCGCAGCCGCAGCGGCTGGCGTCGCTCACTGCTTCCGGCAGTTCTGCTAACCTTCTGGATGGCACTCGGTTATGCCGGTCTGGTCAGCCAGTCCAGTCAAACAATTTTGATGAATTTGAACGCCGGTATGATCGGCGGGGCGTTCATCACCCTTCTGTTTGGGTTGAGCAGCACGCTTACCCGTCAGGTCGGCGGCAACAATGCTGCCGCAGTTGCCAGCGGGCTGGTTGCCGGTGTTGGTTGGATCCCACTCGGACCGCACGTACTTGCCGGTTACCAACACCAACCGCACCTGATTACAATCGCCCTGGTGGTTTTGGTCTTTGGCCTGACCATTTCATTCTGGCGGCCGCTCCTCTTCTACCCGCTGGTTGCCATTTGGAACAATTTTTGTTTCAACCTCGACCAAAACCGGCCGGGCGATTTGCGCTGGTTCTGGCTGCACGCCGCCTTTTGGGATGAGAAGCAGCGCCTGACCTGGCCCGACCTGGATGAATATCTGCTGTTGCTCTCCGAACGCCAGCCGCACCTGCTTCAGGACGTGTTGATTTTACTCTCGGCTACTGCTCAGCGGCCGGTTGCCCAAAAGGTGCAAATGGAATTGACCGCCCGCCAGTTTGAAACCTGCCCGGATGTGCCTTCCATTGCTGCAATCCATCACCAGACCGCCGCCGGCCTGCTGGAAGGACCGCTTTCCACCATCCTCATCGCCCTTCACAACATCAGCCGGGATATTGAACATGCTTTGCGCCAGACCACACCCTACCAACAGCGGTTAGGGCTGGGCATGGCACGCGACAAACTGGCCACCCTGCAAAATGAGCTGCTCTTAAGCCGTCACCCCCAATCACAGCGTTTTGCGCCCATCATTGCCAGATGGCAGCGCATGCTATCCTCTCACATCGAAGCCATGACGATTCCTGCCCAATATCAGCAGGAAATTCCCAACCCATATATTTGCGGTATGCCGCTCAGTGAGCGGCAATCCCTCTTGTTTGTCGGGCGCAGTGAGATCATTGAACGCATCAACCAGATGCTCATGCAGGACAAATGCCCCCCGCTGTTGTTGTTCGGGCAGCGCCGCATGGGGAAAACCTCACTGCTGCTCAACCTCAGCCATTTTCTAACTTCCAGCATCATTCCCTGTTTTGTGGATTGTCAGGGACTGGCAGGGTATCAGGATAGTGATGAACTGGTTCCCGAATTTGTTGAACTGGTTCGCCAATCGGCGCTGCGCTTTCGCAATGTAGATTTGCCTGCTTTCAGGGGGCAGTCATCTTCAGGCGGAAGTCTTTATCAAATGCTGAATCAGTGGGTGGCAGCCACCGAAGCCCAACTGGAAAGCCGCCAGCAAACCCTGCTGCTGGCAATGGATGAATTTGAGAGTCTTGAAGCAATTATGAATGCCAATCTAAAACTGGCAAAAATCTACCTTGGATTTGCCCGCCACACCGTTCAACACCACCCGCGCTTCAAGATCCTTCTGGCTGGAACCCACCTGCCTGAAGAAATGCCCCTCTGGCGCGATTTTCTCATCAATGCCCGTGTACTGAAAATTGACTACCTGACCCGATCCGAAACCCTGCAATTAATTGAGCAGCCGGTCAAACCTTTTCCGCTGACATATGCCCCGGAGGTCAGTCAGGCTATCTATGAACTGACCCGCGGTCATCCCTATCTGGTGCAATCCCTGTGTTTTGAACTGGTCTTGATTAAAAACGAACAACCACTGAGCAGCCGCTTCCGGGTTACCCCTGAAGACCTTGAACAGGCGCTCCGAAACGCCCAAACCGGAAATATCATCTTCTTCAATGACCTGTACCACAATCAACTCAGCCCGCTGGCAGCCAGCATGGCAATTGCCCTCGCCCGGCAAGGCTCACAAACCTGTCTGCCGGCGGATGAATGGCACAAAATCGCTCCGCTCTTTAGCGAAAGCGGGCTTGCCGAGTTGCTCAAGCGGGATGTGATTGAACCGGTCAATGGCGCCTATCGTTTTCAGGTGGAATTTATCCGCCGCTGGTTTGCCGATCAACCCCTGATTCCTCACAACCAGTCATCACCCTCGTAACGCTCCCAGTCTTTCTCGCTCCAGCCATACGCACCGCGCAGCGGCACAAAGCTGACCGGGATGATATTCTCATAGGTGAATTTTCCCGCCTGTTTGTGCCAGACCTGTAAAATCTGCTCGATGCGGCTGCCAACCGGCAACACCAACCGCCCGCCCTCTGCCAGCTGATTCAAAAGGGGTGGAGGCGGGGCTGCCGCAGCGGCGGTTACCACAATGGCATCATAAGGAGCGGCCTGCTCCCACCCCATACTGCCATCGCCCGTGTGAACATGCACATTCAAATAACCCAGCTGTGAAAGCACCTCAGCCGCCCGCAGCGCCAGGCCGACATGCCGTTCCACGCTATGCACTTCCTTTGCCAGTTCCCCCAAAATTGCCGCCTGATAGCCCGAACCTGTACCGATTTCCAGCACACGTTCTTCCCCTTCCAATCCCAGCAGGGAAGTCATCAGAGCGACAATATAGGGTTGAGAAATCGTTTGTCCCTTGCCAATCGGCAGCGGGCCGTCATCGTAGGCTCTGTCGCGCAAATCCACCGGCACAAAGAGATGGCGCGGCACTTTGCGAAAGGCTGCCAGCAAACGCGGGTTGTGCAAACCGCGCCGCTCGATTTGCTCGCGAACCATTGTTTCACGGGCAATGGTGAAATCACTATCCATATTCACTTTTCTATTAAAGCACGAAACGGGCAAACAACCAACCGTTTACTTCCGTTTATAAACCCGCCCATAGTCGTCCTGATAAATCAACTGCCACCGCTCCGTGAAAGAAGGGGCTTCCAGATAATCCGGGCACTCCTCCGGTTGATACGTCCAGAAATTGGCACAAAAAGTGACATAGTACTGAGGATCGCGTTGTGCAACCATGGATTCCAGCCCCAGCGGATAATGCAGTTTGGTTGGACGATTGGTGTACTTCTCCCCATACACATAGTACATCAGCCCATGTTCAATCTGGACAACCGAATCATGAATGTTGCGGCGCACAAAGTCATACGCCGAGAAGTAACCATCCACCCCCACCGGTTCGCGAAATTGATCCCGCAGAACAATATCATTGCCGGGGTAGATTTTCAACAAATCACGGTTTTGCCAGAACAGGCCGCCCCCAATGAGCACCACCGCCGTCACCCCGGCAAGCATCCGCCAGCGGCGGTTATTCAGCCAGTTGAGGGCTTTTTGAATGAGTGGCCCCGCCAGCCCAACCAAAAGCACAAACAGGTAACTCAGCAGCGCTACCCCAAAGCGCCAGCCAATCTGGGTGGGCTGCTGATTGCTGCCATAAAAAGCGGTTTGAGGAGTAACCACAAAGGAGAAAAACAAAACCAGCAGCGCAAGTGCCTGTGCGATGGAAGGCAGCCCCAGCCAGCGCTCCAGCCGGCCGCCCTGAAGCGCTTTGCCCCCCAGCCGGCCAACCACCGCCAGCAGAACCAGTCCACCGGTTACGCCGAGCACAAACAAAAACAACTTGGGCAGATAATTGTAAAAGTAGGGGTTGGTCAGGTTATTCAGAATGCTCCACTCGTTGTATTCCCACACACCGGGCGGGAAGAGGGTGTGAATCACGACGAGGTTACGCACAATCCACAACGCCGATGGCACGGTTACAAGCGCCGAGAACAACACGCTCAACAGCGTTTGCCGCACATTCACCCTTTGCCAGAGCGACTTTCCCCAACGGAATAAAAGCGGCAGCCAGAGGGGCAGCAGCGCATATACCCCCACCGGTTTGATGGCCAGAATCAGGGAAGTACAAAACGCCAGCCCTGGCAGGTGAAAGGCTATTCTCTGCCCTCGTGGGCCGATCGGCGCAAAAACCAACCCTGCCAGCACCACCGCCGCCGTGAGCAAGTCGTTTTTACCAATCACAAAAGCCTGATCCACCACAATCCACCATGGATTATTGGCAATCACGATCGAGCCGCTCAGGAACATCACCAGTGTCAAAAAGGCCAATATCCCGCCTGGTAAACGCGTATAGCGCCACCCCAGCCCCCAGATGGAGAGAAAAGCCAGCAAGGCAATCAACGCATGCACTGTGCCGAACAGGGTTTCATCGCCGGTCAACAGCAGTCCAAATGCCAAAAGCGATTCAAACCCGTTGGGATATTCCCCAAACGGAATGGATAGATCCCAGTAAGTACCGCTTTTATACAATTCAATCGCTTTGGGGAAATGGTATGCCCCCGCATCCCAGTGCAGCACATCACTGATTGGGGAAAAAGGCCAGCGCATCAACGGCAGGAGGACAACCAGAAAGAACACCAGCACGCTGACCAGCCAGCCGGCTGCATTCAACCAGCCCATTGAGCCGACAGCCCGCTCATCCCGCTGGCGTAAATCAGCCAGCAGCCCGCCCTCATCCCAACGAAAAAAGAGCCAGACAGCGCCAACCAAGACAAACCCGCCGAACAGCGCCATCGGTAAAAAGCGAAAAATACCCAAAAACGCGGCGATTTGGGCAGAATAGATTACCGCAAACAGGAAACAGACCAGCCCGGCAAACAGGAAGAACATCCCCAGCGAAGGATTATGGAAGGAAGTCAGCCTGCCAGTTTTCTTCATAACCAATGGCAAAGTTTATACCCGGTTTTGGCGAAAATTACAATCCTTATGGCTGGTTGGTTGCAATTTTCAATCAACCACATGGTGGAATAAACGAGACACAGCACCAAAGAATCGGGAAAATTCCCTGAGCAGCTTGAGGGGCGGCAATTTACCTTTGGCAGGGTCAAGATGGCTGAACTGCATCTCCGTAAAATACAAACCGGGGCGTTGACCGAGGGCAGCGCATAAACGCCGGGTTTCGCCAATCGGAATGACCTGATCTCCCCGATCATGCAGCAAAACGACCAGCGGCGCTTGTAGATCCTCCGCATAGGTCAGTGGGGAAATTTCTGAAAAGGCTTGCCGGATTTGATCGGGCAAATGTTCCAGGGCGCTTTCTGCTTCGGATAGGCTCGAGGCCGATAGCAATGCAGCCACGGCTTTTCCATCCTCTGAAAGACTGCTTTCATCATCCAGTTCCTCTCCCTCCAAAAATGTACGGCACAGGTACCCGGATTCCTCAGGGTACAGGAAGGCTGTCAGCGAGTGGATGAATACCTTGCGGGTCAACGAATCCACCTTCCACGCCCGCCTGCCGTCCTGCTCATCAACCGTACTGCTGGCAATATCTCTGGAAAATGTCCACAAGGAAGAATAGGGAGCATAAGCGCTGACAAAGGAAACCTGCTGACGAATTAACGGGTGCGCCGCCGCCATCAGCGCAAACGAGCCGCCCACACAGGTACCCAACAGACCGCTGCGGCTGGCATCTACAAACGGCTGCTCAATCAGCCATTGATACGCCAGTGCAATGTTGTTAATGTCTTTCGGGTCAAGCCGAAAATCGCGCATTGCCGGTGACCAGTACAGCAATGCCGCAAAACCCGCCCGCGCCAGCGCTCTACCCAACACCGGCACCTGCGGATGATTCACCTCAAAAGGAACCACCCCCAAACAAACCAGAATGCCCGGATGACGGCCGGGTGATGAAGGGCGGTAAATTTCCCCTTCGGCAATCCCGTCCGTCGTCGGATATTGCACCCGCTCAATCAGCGGTGGGTGCGTCACCCAATCCACCGGTCGGGAGGGCAGCATTGGGAAGACCTTGAGGAAAAATACAGTCGCCCTCCCCAAAGCACGGAGTGGCCGGCTTGTCTTGCGAATGAAATCAATCATCTTAATAACATCCTCATTCCAGTTATTTATTTACCGCACGAACAATCAGCCAGACGAGGATGGTCAAGACTACCAGCCACAAACCGATTACCAGAATGGCACCAGCCCGGCTGACAGGTTTGCCTTGCTGCAGCAATTCTTCCGACTGCCGCCGGGCTTCTTCCATAACCGCCGGCGGGATCATTTTCAAAGCCAGAGCAATTCCCAACGGGGTAATGATCAGATCATCGAGATAGCCGAGGACAGGCACAAAATCAGGGATCAGATCAATGGGGCTAAAAGTATGGGCAATCACCAGCCCTAGAAACACCTTGGCATACCAGGGAACTCTTGGATCACGAGCAGCAATGGTTAATGCGTAAGCATCCCGTTTCAGCACCCGCGCGCGGCTTTTCAATTTCTCCATCATTCGAATCTCTCAAGGTTGTTGAGGTTTAAATTTTTGACCAGCTTCTTAAGCAAATCCAGGCTCTCTCTACCCCATTCAAGGGGAGTATGGTGTCATTATATCAATGCCCGCCGCTTCTGAATGGCTTTGTAGATTTCCATCACCACCAAAACCACGCTGGCAAGAGCAAACAAAATCAGCCACGTCTGCCATGTCAGCGATTCGGTGCGCAGCAAGGATTGCAGGAACGGCACTTCGGTTGCCAGAATGTGCAGTCCAAGCGCCACCAGCATACCAATTGCCAGCACGCGGTTGCGGCTGAACGGTATCTTGAAGGCAGATACCTCTTCCGAACGGCAGTTCAGCACATGATAAAACTGCATCAGCACCAGCAGCGCCAGCAGGATGTTGCGCGCCGTGTCTTCGGCGTATCCCTGCCGCACCAGGAACACCCACACTGCCAGACAAACCAGCGCCATGGTCAGCCCGCTGATCAGCAGCTGTTCAATCATCTTGCGGTTAAAAATGCCCTCGCTCGGCTTGCGCGGCGGATGGCGCATCACCCCCGGTTCCCCGGCTTCAAACGCCAGCGCAACGTCCTGAATTCCGTTAGTCACCAGGTTCAACCACAGGATTTGCACGGCAATTAACGGCACGGGAAATTGCAGCAAAATTGCCAGCGCAAGCAACACCAGTTCAGCAAAACCGGTTGAAATGAGCAGGAGGGTTACTTTACGCACATTGGCATAGGCAAAACGGCCTTCCTCAACCCCCGCCACAATCGAGGCAAAGTTGTCATCGGTAACGATCATCGAGGCGGTATCCTTGGCAATATCGGTACCGGAGCCCATTGCCACCCCGATGTTGGCTTTCTTGAGTGCCGGCGCATCGTTGACACCGTCCCCGGTCACGGCCACAAATTCACCCAGTCGGATGAGCGCATCCACAATTTGCAGTTTCTGATCGGGGGTGACCCGCGCAAAAACAGTTTTGTGCTTGATCCCTTCGTAGAACTCGGGAATCTCCGGTGAGCCAATCTCTCCCAGTTCTTTGCCGGTAATCACATCCGCCGAGCTTTCAGCAATGCCCAATTCGCGGGCAATGGCCAGCGCAGTTGCCGGATGATCGCCGGTAATCATCACAACCTTGATGCCAGCCATTTGGGCAGTCTGCACCGCCTCTTTGACCTCCGGGCGGAGCGGGTCAATAAAGCCCAGTAGCCCCAGCAGGGTGAGGTCGGCCTGATCATTTTCCAGATCTTCCAAAGTGCCACCACCGGCTGCCAGCGCCAGCACGCGGTAACCATTTTCTGCTTTTTGGTGTGCCAGTTGCAAAATTTTGTCCCGATCCAGCGGCTCTTCGCCCTGGGCGGTCATCATCCGCGCACAAAAATGCAACACGGTTTCCACTGCCCCTTTGACCACCAGCCGCGGGGCGCCTGCATTTTCGTAAACCACAGCGGCATAGCGTTTTTCAGACTCAAACGGAGCTTCGTCAAGGATACGTACCTGTCGGCGCAGTGTAGAGGGGTCAATATTCAGTTTATAACCCAATGCCAGCAAAGCTACATCCATGGCATCACCGGTATGTTGCCACTTACCGTCTTCTTTTTCCAGCGTGGCTTCGTTACACAACGCGCTTTCTCGGGCAATGCTCAACAGCCGGCCCTGTATCTCTGGTGTAATTTCTCCCTCTTCACCTGCCAGCCTGACCTCGCCCTCATCGTTATATCCCTGACCGCTGATCTCAATCAGCGTCCCTTCCGGCAGCACAATTTGCTTGACGGTTTGTTGATTGACGGTTAACGTGCCGGTTTTGTCGCTGGCAATCAGGGTACAACTTCCCAGACTTTCCACCGCCGTCAGTCGCCGAACAATCACATTACGGCGCGCCATACGGCTGGTCGCCAGTGAAAGGGCAACCGTCATCGCCACCGGCAGCCCTTCCGGTATGGCAGAAACAGCCATTGCCACCACCAGAATGAACACATCGCTGAGCGCCTCACCGCGCGCAAACTGAATCATGCCCAAAATGGCGGTAAAGCCCAGCACAATCAGCGCAATTTGCCGGGCAAACTTTTCCATGCGGATGACCAGCGGCGGTTTTGCGCCCTCTTCCTCGCTGATGGTTTTGGCAATCTTTCCAACCTCTGTGTACGGACCGGTTGCCACCACAACCCCCACGCCCCGCCCGGACATGACCGTTGAACCGGCATAGGCCATGTTACGCCGGTCACTGACCGGCAAATCGGCCGGCAGGGGTTTTTCGCTCTTCTCCACCGCCAGCGATTCACCGGTCAGGAAAGACTCATCAATGCGCAGGTTGTTCACCTGAATCAGGCGCATATCGGCCGCCACCTTGTCGCCGGATTCGACCAGCAGAATATCTCCCGGCACAATTTCTTCAGCCGGGACGGTTAAAATACGCCCCCCGCGCCTTACCCGCGCCTTGATCTTCAGCAACACCTGCAAAGCGTGTGCGCTCTGCTCGGCGCGCCACTCCTGCACGGTGCCAATCACGGCATTGAGCAGAATCACTGCAAAGATGAACACGGCATCTTTGTAATCCTGCATCAGCAATGCCACAACACCGGCGATCAAAAGGATATAGATCAATGGACTGGCAAATTGATGCAGGAACACCTGCAGGAGGGTGGGCGGTTCTTTGGCTGGCAGGGTGTTTCTGCCAAACTCGCGCAGGCGCTCGGCAACCTGCTCCTCGCTCAGCCCATCCGGCAGGCTTTGCAGTTTACGGAAAACGACTTCCAGCGGTTCGGCGTGCCAGGCAATGACCTTTTTGCCGCCTTCAGTGAATTCAATTCGGTTAATATCCAAATCTTCAGGTCGCATGGGTTCTTCTCCTTTTCCATGGTTTATGCTTCCCCCCTGTTGTTTACGGCCTGAACTTTTACAGCCCGCTTTGGTCTGATAATTGTACCAGAACTATCCCCCGCGCCGGGGCGCGCCGCGGCGTTTGGGCGGCGCTTCCCCGCGCGAAACATAAGCCGGCACCGTGATACCATACACGTTGCACACTCTTCGGTCCATCATGCGGCTGCGAATGCGCGGGTCAATTTCATCCAGTGCCTGCGCGGTGGTGATGACGGTGGGCAGTTTGGCGTTATAGCGGTAATTGAGCAGCTGATACAATTTCTCGCGCGCCCAAGGGGTAGCGCTTTGGGTGCCCAAATCATCCAGTATCAGCAATGACGCAGAACGCACCTCCTCGAAACGGCGGTCATAAGAAACCGTACTGGAAGGTGAAAACGCTGCCCGCAGGTGATCGAGCAAATCCGGCACAACCACAAAAATCGGCTCTTCCCCCACCCCTTTGCGGTAATTGCCAATCGCCGCCGCCAGATGCGTCTTGCCGCAGCCATAACTGCCCATAAAAACCAGCCAGCCGCGCGGATTTTCGGCAAAGGCTACCGCGGCATCAAAGGCTTTTTGCAGGGTGGCGCGGTCTTCGGGCGGTAATTTCTCGTGTTCGCGCAGGTTAAAGGTGCCAAAAGTGTGATCCGCCAGGAGAGACAGGGTTGAAATCGAAGAACGCACCTCTTCACTGACCGGCGAACGGTAGTCGGGCGCGTAGATGTGTACGCGGGTCACCAGCTCCGCATCCTGTAAGCGCGAAGAAATCCGCCCGTCAATTTCTTCCAGCAGCAAATTGGTGGTAACCACCGTCGGCAGGCGGTGAATGTAGCGGTGATTGATGATCTGGTAGAGTTTCTCCTCCGCCCAGGGGGTAGCGTTCTGCGTCCCAAAATCATCCAAAACCAGCAGTCGCACATTGCGAATTTCGTTCAAACGCTGTTCAAAGGATTCATCCCCCCCGCCGAAAGATGCCCGCAACCAGTCGAGCAAATCCGGCACGGTCAAAAAGATGACTTCCACCCCCATCTCGACCACGGCGTTGGCAACCGCTGCGGCGAGATGCGTCTTGCCGCAGCCATAGGGGCCCATCAGCAGCAGCCAGCCCTGCAGCGTACGGGCATACTGCTGCGCCTGTTGATGGGCAAACTGCAGCGAACGAGCCTGTTGATCACCCAGCCCCAGCCGGCCCTGTACCTTGAAAGTTTCAAAGGTCATGTGGCGGAAGGCATCCAGATTACTCAGGCGCAGCAAACGCTGGCGCTCGCTGGCACTCACTTCCTGTTGGCGGCAGGTGCAGATGTGCAATTTCCCAAAATCAGGGTGACCCACCGGTAAATCGTGCGCCACGAACCCCACGCCGCCGCAAATGGGGCAGTTGGGATCACCCAACATGCCGGGCTGCTGCCCGCCGGGTGAGGTTTCACCTCGTTCAGTGTTCGACAAATTCGCCATATTCTCCCTGGATATAGCGTCGGCGATCTTTTTCAGACTTTCCCCGATTGGCTTCATGTTCGCTCCTCTCCAATCGCGCGCGCAGGATGGCTTCGACATACCGCCAGCGGCGCACGTTGCTTTCCACTGCGGCGCGAATCGCTTCCTCAATCCATTCAACCGGATAAGTTTTTTCGGCCTCTTCCAGCGTTTCGGCAATCAGCGGGGTGAGTGGGCCAATATTTTCTTCATACAGGCGAAAGATGTTGGGGCGTTCCAGCATCAGCCGCACTTCTGGGCGCTGAATGTCCTCCGGCGACCATTCTCCGTTTTGCAGGGCCGCCACAGCAGCCCGCCCGCGCGGGGTATTGAGGAAATACAGGCTGTCTTCTTCTCCCAGATTGACCTTCAACAAGCTGCCGCGCTGGACGGCGCGTTCGAGTGCGTCCTGCAGGTTCGTTAACGCCTGGCGGCGGTTCTTTGCCAGCCCTTCCAGCAGCCGCTCATCCTCTGTCAGATCGGAAGCCCGGAAAAAACGAAATTCACCTTCCATACGGTCAAGCAGCCAGAAGGCATACAGCGTCACTTTTAACTCGCTCAAGTCATCTATCTGCGGCAGCAGCTCACTGAAAAAAGCGGCTGGCAGAGGGGTCAGGCGGGTTTTGCCGGGTGGAAAACCGGTAAAGGGTTTCATCAGCGGCCTGCTCTTTCGGAAGAGTCGCGCGGCAGGATGACCGCATTGTCAAAACGCGCCAGATTGCTGAGAAAGACCAGTTCAATGCCCGGATGGGTGGGGCCGTTGCGGTGTTTGGCAACGATGATTTCGGCAATATTCTGGCGCGGACTATCTTTTTCCATTGCTTCCGGGCGGTGAATGAACATCACAATATCTGCATCTTGTTCCAGACTGTTATGGACAATTATGTTATTCGCGACAAAATTATGATGCTCTGGAACAGTCAAATCATAAACCGGCTCTTCACCTTTATACTCAATGGATACCACCGCATCCCAGTAAACCTCGCTGTTCGCCAGCGCATTCAGTCTTTCCGAATGGAGAATTTTCGCAAGCCGGTTCGCTCTCATTCTGCTGATATTTTGCTTGTAAAGTGTCGTTCCACAATACGCATTTCCAAGAGCTGCCTGCAATTGCCGGCCGGTAATTCCCTCACTTTGCATGGCCGGATCCACAACCTGCCGCCACACGCGGGCGGGTATTACATCCCGATTAGTATTACTGACACGGTTTTGAAGGTAGTCATAAACTTCCTGCAAACGGCGTTCTCGATATGTTCCTACCGCCCCAACTTTCTCCGCAAAAAGGTTCAGGTCGGGTTTTCCAGTGATCACCACATTCCATTGATCCAATCCCTTTCCGTTTTGAGGAACACGTCTCAACAGAGCATTAATTCCCAAACGAAGCAAAAGTGATTGGACATCGCGGCTTAATTGCTCGCTACTGGAAGTATAGTAGGCAATTGCTCTGGTCTTTTTCCCGTGAATTAGTTGAATACTGCCATCAGTTGCCCACAAATAACGCAAAAAGGTTGCTATCGAACGCTCGGTTTGGGAAAAAACAATTTCAGGGACAAATTTTTGCGAGGAGCGCAGATTGAGAATTCCCAAACTTTTCAACCAATCAGTCATTGGGCTGTGAATCCCATGGGTATGATGCCGCTTGGAAGTGAAATATACCTGTAACCAAGAATTTTGCACCTGCACGCGCGGTTCAATTTGATCGGGAAACACAATCTGGGCAAGCCGCATAGCTTCCTGAGCCAGATCGGCCTCAGATGTAGTGTATTGGTAGGCATGATGGCTTAGAATACAACCATCTCCCAACAACAGCCCCAGCAAAGCCAGTTCTTCTTCGCGGATAGAGGTACGGGCAGAGGAGGGAATCACACGCGGTAGCGCAATCCGCTCGCCAACGGATAATTCGTCCAGGCGTTTCCAGCCATCCAATGTTAGGAAGCGGTGATTGGCAGTAGCTTCGATATATCTGCCCAGCCCGGTTGTCAATCGCCATACTTTTTTTGTGCCGGTTTCAAAAGCCTTACTGACCGGCATGGCTTCCAGATTTAAAGTATTCTCGTTCAACGCCCAAACACAAAATCCTGTCTTGCCGACCAGGTCTCGGATGGGCACTTCCCGGCCGCTTTCTGCAAGGATAATGCGGGTGTTACCCGTCAGGCAGCCGCTCTCTCTCAAATCCGATAGCACCGGCTTTTTGTCGGCACGCTGCTCAACCGCCCGCGAAAGCTGCGCCGCCGCCAGCACCGGTACGTTCAACTCGCGTGCCAGTACTTTCAGGTTGCGAGATATGTTGGACACTTCCTGCACGCGGTTATCGGTGCGGATGTCACCGGACATCAATTGCAGGTAATCCACAATCACCAGATCCAGCTGCTTTTCCATGTGCAACCGGCGGCATTTGGTGCGCAACTGCAGCGGCGTAATGGCGGGCGTATCATCCAGCCAGATTTCCGTTTCGCCAAGCACTTCAATGGCATGCGCAAACAGCGCCCATTCCTCATCCCTCAGTTTACCGCTGCGCAAGCGCTGGGTGTCAATCCCGGTTTCCTGAGCAATCAGGCGTTGCACCAGCTGCTCGGCCGACATTTCCAGCGAAAAGATGGCCACCCGTTTGCGGTGCTTTTGGGCAGCGTTCTTGGCCACCGAAAGCAAAAATCCGGTTTTACCCATGCCGGGGCGGCCAGCCACAATCAAGAAGTCGGAGCGTTGCAAGCCGCCCAGCAATTTATCCAGATCCACCAGCCCGGTCGGCACGCCAAAAATCTCATCGCTGCGCTGTGCCAGCTGGTCAATCCGTTCGTAGTACTCGCCCAGCACCACATCAATGGGCTGTAAATCGCGCTGAATGCGCCGCTCGCTCAGCCCAAAAACGGCTTTTTCGGCCTCGCCGATGAGGGTATCCAGGCTTTTACGCGAGTCGAGTGCCAGCTTTGCCATTTCATTGGCCGCCGCAAGCATCTTGCGCCGGATGGACGCCTCTTCCACAATCCGCGCGTAGGCTTCGGCGTGCAAAGAAGTCGGCGTCTGGCCAAGCAGAGCCATCAGGTAAGCCTGCCCGCCAATATCCACCAGATGACCGCTCTCTTCCAGCTCATGGGTCAAGGTCAGGTAGTCAATTTTCTCGCGCCGGTCATGCAGGCGGGTAATCGCTTCCCAAATCCAGCGGTTGCGAACGATGTAAAAATCCTCCGGCTTGAGGATTTGCGCAACCTCGTAATACACTTCCGGGTTAATCAAAATCGAACCCAGCACCGCCTCTTCCGCCTCGCGGTTGTGCGGGTGAGCCTGATCCATGGAGAGCTGGCTGTCTTCTACGGGTGGAAAATCTTCGCTCATGCTTGGGTCAAACCTGAAAATTTGAAATACAACACGCCCCCCTGTGATGAACCACTAAAAATTGAGCCGGCGGGGCGGCATTCCCCGCCCGGCTGAATTCTGGCTTACTTGCCCGGCTTTGGGCTGTCTGGATCAGGATCCGGTTTGTCCTTATCCTCTTCATCCTGATCTTCGTTCAAATCATCAATCTTTAAGTTTTGTAAAAAATCTTCAAATACCGACAGACGTTCTTCGCTCAGGTCGTCTTCCTCAACCGGCGCAGCGGAAGGCTCTGCCGCAGAAGTTTCCGGCGCCTGCAAATCGCGTTCGGGTACAATTCCGGCAGTTTCCATGACCTCGCGCGCCACCAGAATCGGCACATGCGCACGCACGGCCAGCGCCAGCGCATCCGACGGACGTGAGTCGATCTCCACCAGATGCCCGTTGTATTCCACCACCAGATTGCCGAAGAAAACATCATCCTTCAGCGCCACCACCTCAACCCGCACCAGGCGGGCATTGAAGGTAGCCAGTAAATTTTTGAGCAGGTCGTGGGTCTGCGGACGGGCAACTTCAATTTCTTGCAGGGCAATGGTGATTGCTTCTGCCTCGTACGGGCCAATCCAGATTGGCAAATAGCGTTCTGCGTTGATCTCCCGCAGCACCACAATGCGCTGTTGATTGGTCAGGCTGACACGCACGCTGTCAATGACAACTTCAACCATTCGGGCCATCTTTCAACCTTTTCTCTCCCTTCAAACCGGGAGTTGATCAAATCCAACCAGTCGCCGCAGGCTTCACTGCATCCACACTGGTCTTGTGGTTTTATTTTAACACGGGCGGGAACGGGATGCAACAGCATTCACCCAAAGTTCAGACAAAAGCCCTCTTTCGGTTCGTTATCCCGTGAAACAACCATCCTACAACCAGAAACATTTGAATGTTAACATTTTTTGATTCTGTTCATTTCTTAAGTTCTTAAGGTATAATGCAACTATCTACCAACATTCCTTCCCGCTTAAAGCTCAGCGGGAATTATTCTTCAACGCACTTTACCAGCTGGAATGCACTTATTTTTTATCTCAGGCGGGCGCGCAAAGCAGCCGCCGAAATCCGCAGCGGTAACCGGTTCAGGCGTTTCAAAAGGATGAAACGGCCGCCGGGGAAATACACCGGGCAATTGCCAAACGGGGTGTTTGATCAATCTTAACAAATTTGTTGTCCGGTCGTCGCAGTAAACTCGCAAAATTCTGATAAAATCCAAAGCCGGTTTTGCCACAAACCCCATTGGGAACTTTAACGGTAAGCGCCTTAACGGCATGTGATCAACCTACCTGAGCCGTTGCATGTAAAAAATCTTTTTCTCATACGGTGGTAACAAAAACATGCAGGAAAACATCCACATACTGCTGATTGAAGGTAAACGCCCCGACCGCAATTCGTTTTTACCGGGGTTGACCAAGAAAAACTTTTCCGTCGAAACCGTCTCCAGCGGCAGCGCGGCATTGCAGCGCATCGGCGAACGCCTCCCGGATTTGATTATTCTGGATGCAGCCTCGATGCGCACCAGCGGCAAGCGGATTTGTACCGCCCTCAAGGAACAGGCTCCCGCCGTACCGATCATTCTGATTCTGGACGCCGCAGCGCCTGCCAACGATTCCCCCGCCGATGTGGTGTTGCGCCTGCCCTTTACCCTGCAAAAACTGCTCAACCGCATGAAACCCTTTCTGCCGCAGGAACAAAAGAACGTGCTGCGCGCCGGGCCAATTTCGCTGGATCTCAAAAAACGCTCGGTGCGCTGCCTCGATCATCAGGCCGTGCTGACCCCCCGCCTGGTGCGCCTGTTGAAAGAATTGATGGATCATGCCGGGCAGGTCATCGAACGCGAGGTGCTCTTCAGCCGGGTGTGGGAAACCCAATACACCGGCGATACCCGCACCCTGGATGTGCACATCTCCTGGCTGAGACAGGCCATCGAGGACGACCCGCGCCACCCGCGCTTCATCAAGACCATTCGCGGCATGGGCTACCGGCTGGACCTGGAAGAAACCCACCCCCTCAACGGCCGCCTGCGCCCGATAGAGTCTCCCCAGCACACCCCCTGACGACCAATCCACACCCCCGCCAAACTGCCAGCCCGCAATCCTTCCCTTGGGGGCTGGTATTTTTTGCTGAACCTGTATAGAATGTTAAAACAATCTGATTTTCCGGCGGAACAAAAATGGCATTAAAATCGTCTTAATGTTGTTTCTTTTCCATCTCAAAAATAACCAAGGAGCGTAACCATGCCTCGTTCACGACTTTTCCCCCTTCTGACGCTGACCGTTCTGCTGGCTTCGGTAGCCAGCGGCTGCGGCATTCTGGGCGGCGGTGAGCCCACCCCTGACCCGCTTGCCTTCCAGGCCACCCTCAACGCGGCCGCCACCGAAGCCGTATCAACCATTCAGGCGCAATTCACCCAGACCGAACAGGCGCGCCCCACCGAACCGTTTGTGCCGATTCCATCGGCAACCCCGCAGCCGACCCAGCCGCCGACCGCCACACCGGAGATCAGCCCAACCCCGCCTCCGCCCACCTGGACGCCTGTGCCGATCTTCACCAACACCTTCACCCCA
>NZ_JBRCOK010000161.1:0-16334 GCF_053501535.1 Bellilinea sp.
GCCGTCGGCGCATTCGCCGACCACCTGCATGCCTTGTTCACTTTCCAGCATGGCGCGGATGCCCTTGCGCACCACCGGATGATCATCCACCAGCAGAATGCGAATCTTCTCCATAAGGTACCTCCACCACAATGACCGTGCCGGCGCCCGGTGCGCTTTGCATCTTCAAAACCGCGTTAATCTGCCGGGCGCGTTCTTCCATGATCTTCAACCCCATGCCGCTGCTCTGCCCGCTGCCGGGTTGAAAGCCGATGCCGTTATCGGCAATCCGCAAACGGATCAGGCCGGGCTGTTCTTCCACCCGCAGGCTGACCTGACCGGCGCGGGCGTGTTTGAGGCTGTTGTTGAGCGCTTCCTGCGCGATGCGGTACAGGTTTTCCTCCAGCCGGCGCGGCAGCGAGCTGTTCAGGCTGCTCTGGTATTCTACCTGAATACCGGCGCGTTCCTCCACCGATTTCAGGCGGTGATACAGCGCGCCGCCCAGACCGGCCTGTTCCAGAATGGGCGGACGCAGTTCAAAGATGAGCAGGCGCAGCTCGGTCAGCGCGCCGCGCAGGGTTGCGCCAATTTCGTCCAGATGCTGCTGTACCGCCGCGGTGTTGCCGCTGTTCAACTGGCGTTCGGCGGCGCGGGTGTACAGGGAAGCGGCGTATAAAGCCTGACTGATCGAATCGTGCAGGTCGCGCGCCAGCCGGGCGCGTTCTTCTGCCACGGCGGTTTGCTGAATGCGCCGGTACAAACGGGCGTGCTGAATGGCAATGGCGGCCTGCGCCGCAAACGAGCGGGCAATCTGCAAATCGGTTTGGCCCAGGTAACGCCGCTTCTGGTACAGTTCCAGAACGCCGATGGCCTGCCCCTCCCCGCCCGGCAGCGGCAGCGCCAGCAGCGCGCTGTCTTCCTCAATGAGCGGCGGAGCCGCCGGCAGGTTGACCAGCAGCGGTTCACTGCGCTGAAGGATTTGCTGCGGCTGCCATTCCTCTTCGCGCAGGGCCGGCGGGCTGCCCGAGCGGTAAACAGCCGTCAGGCTGCCGTCTTCTTCCCGCAGGCGTAAAATGCAGCCCGAGGCAGCCGTCAATTGCATTGCGCCGCCGGCAACCAGCGCCAGCACTTCTTTCAGTTCAATTTGCTGCAAAATGGCTGTCCCAATTTCCTGCAGGCGGATGGCCTGAAAGACCTGCTGGGCAGCCATTTCGTACAGGCGGGCATTATCCAGCGCCAGCGAGAGCGAGCGCGCCAGCGCGCGAATCAGAGTCAGCCGTTCGGCGGGCAGTTCAACGCCGGCTTGCTGCCAGCCGAGCAGTAAAAACCCCAGCGGCTGGGAGCGGTTGTGCAGGGTCAGCCCCAGATAGGACTGCCCCTCCAGGCTGCTCAAAATGGAGGCGCGCAGGGATCGCCGTGTGCTTTCATCGTTTATCCACAGGGGTTCAAAGCGGCGGTGCAGGGCTTCGGCCAGCAGGTCGGTAGCCGTATCCGGCGAGGTGGACCAGAAGGCGGCTTTTTCCGGGCGCGAGAACCTGCCCAACGCGTACAGCGGGTCGTATAAGGCGGCATCACCCTGGCGGGAGTAAACCAGCACCTGCTCGGCAGTGGAAAATTCCAAAAGCAGTCGGCAGGTTTCTTCCACAGCCGGGCGCAGGTCCAATCCCTTCAGGTCGGGCAGGGTGGAGTTCATCAGGCTAATTGTACCGTCATTTGAACGGCAGGCAGAGGCAGATCAGCCCTTGATCAGGTGCTGGCGGATAAATTCCAGCACGCGCGTTTCGCGTTCCGTCCATTTGGGAATGTTGGAAAAGCGGCTGTTCAGCACGGCGCGGTTGGCGCGCAGGGCATCTTCAATATCCACCCAAACGGGGGTGAACCCCAACCGCTGCTCGTATTCATCCAGATGGAGAGGTTGATGCCGCTCAGAAATCTGGCAAAGATAATAATACGAGGTCATTCGGAACAGCTGGTAGCCGTTTTCGTAGGGCAGATCGTACTCGATAACGCTGCCGAGAAACCGCTCAATGCGGATTACGCTTGCCCCGCATTCTTCTTGCACTTCGCGCCGCAGGGTTTGAGGGAGCGATTCGCCGTCCTTGCGCCCGCCGCCGGGAAATTTGTAATCATGGTTGACGGTGGAATAAATCATCAACAGGCGGTTTTGAGCGCGAATGATGCCGCGCACAGCTTCGCGCTGGATGGCATGTCCGTTGCGGGGGGCATCGGGGTGGCGGAAGATTTCAATGAACAGTTTTTTGGCTGGCATTTCTGCCGCGCGGCTCAACTTTCCACCAGAATCAGCGCGAAGCCGTCGTAGCCCTTGCTGCCAACGGTTTGCAGCGCAGTGGTGGTTACGCGCGGCTCGGCGGCTACCCGCTCCAGAAAACGGCGCATGCCCAGCACACTGGCATCGCTGCTGTTTTCTTCGATCACCTTCCCTTTGCGGATGACATTATCCGCCAGGATGAGCGTGCCGGCGCGCGAAAGCTGGAGCGAAAATTCAAAATAAGCGGCGTAGTTGGGTTTATCGGCGTCAATGAAAATCAGATCAAAGGGCTGGCTGCCTTCCTGCACCAGCCGGGCAAGCGAATCGAGCGCCTGACCGAGGTGGATTTCGACCCGTTCGGAAACCCCAGCCCCGGCCAGATTTTCACGGGCAACGGCGGCGTGTCTGGGGTCGAGTTCCAGCGTAACCAGCAAACCGTCCGCCGGCAGAGCGCGCGCCAGCCAGATGGTGCTGTACGCGCCGAGCGTGCCAATTTCGAGGATGCGCCGCGCCGCAATTGCCTTTGCCAGCAGGTACAAAAATTTTCCCTGGAGAGGGGATACCTGTATGGCGGGCAAACCGGCGGTCTGACTGACGCGCAGCGCCTGATTCAGCGCCGGGTCGGGTGGCAGCAGCAGGCTGCTCAGGTAATCATCCACAGCAGCCCATTGTTCCGCAGGTGCGGGCGGGGGCGGGGCAGGGGAAAAGAGGGATTTAAGTCGCTGGAGCATGGCAGGATCCTTGTAAGGGTTTAACCGTTAAACGATGGGTTATTAAGGATTTTAACATAAACCAGTTCCGGGTCGCCCTCATCGAGGTGATGAATGATACCCGCCAGCACATAACCGCGTTTGACCAGCAGAGCCTGCATCGGCAGGTTAGACAGATTGGTGGAGGTGAAGAGTTTGGGTGTGGTACAGTTCAGCTCTAAAAAGTGCATCAAAGCGCTTGCAACCCCTCTGTGACGATATTCGGGGAGGACAAATAGAAGCGATAAAAATCCCAGATGGAAAAAAGAGTAGTCGAAGATGGCAAAACCGGCCGTTTCTCCATCGCAAATACCCAGATAAGCGGTCTGAAACTGCACCGCTTCTCGCAGGGTTTGGCAGTGGATCGGAAAGCACTGACACAGGTCGGCCAAGTCATTTTCAAGCGCGGGGCGGATTGTGATCACGAGGTAAATTCCGTTCTTTGATAGACGGCCAGATCTATCCGCAGGGTTGCTTTTCCCCGCGTTATTTTGATCCACATCACAATCAACCCGGCGCCGAGCAGCATCCCCAGCAGGCCGATCAAACCCGCTTCAGGGCCAAAACTGCCGCCTGTCCAAAGCGCGGGGCCGGCCTGCTGAATGACCAGAAAACTGGTATCGGCTTGCAGACCGCTGACCGGCAGGCCGAACACCACCCCCTGAAAGAAATTCCAGGTGATGTGTAAGCCAATCGAAAGCGCCAGCTCGCCGGTCAGCACAAAGGGCAGCCCCAGCAGAAAACCCGCCAGAATCAGGTTGAGGGTGCTGACCAGCGAGGAATGAGGATTGGCGAGGTGCAGCAGGCCGAAAATGGACGAAGAAAGCACATAAGCCAGCCACAGCGCGGTGCGCGCGCCCCAGCGCGGCAGGTGAAAACCCTCCGCCAGATTGCGCAGCCAGTAACCGCGCGAAAGGGTTTCTTCCTGAATGCCCACCGCAATGTACTGAGCAAGGTAAAAGAGTATGCCGGCAGAAAAGGTCTGAAAACCGGTCTGCCGGTAGCCTGTCACCCTGACCCAGCCAAGGGCGTATTCGACAACGAAGATTCCCGCCATCAGCAGCGCGCCGAGCGCCAGACCAAAGGCAAGGTCGGCCCACCAGCGCCGGTTGAGGTTGAAACCAAAAGCCCGAAAGGGACGCCGGTCGAGAAAGCGCGCCGCCAGCCACAAACTTGCCAGCAGCAACAGCCAGTTGAGGGTCACTTCGATGATCAGCACGGCGGCATGGGTTGAACTTCCGATGACCAGCGAAAAATCGAAAAGGATTTGCTGCAATGCGCTCAGCAGGAAGCCCCCCGCGAAAAGCAGACCGGCAAACAGTGCCAATTGCAAAATCAAGCGCCAGCCGGTGCGCAGCCGGTTTTGCTGTTGATTCCAGAAGGGCCATATCAGACGAATGAACCAGCGGGGTTGAGCATGGGAAGGGAAGTTCATATCGGTTCGGAATGGGGTTGGTTTCTGATGGTGGGACAGGGGATTCAAGCAGGCAATAGACTTTCAGCCCATTGCGCCGCCCGCTGCAGTTCGCCTTCCAGCAACGGGCCTTCGGTGCCGGTGACGAAAAATCCTTCGGGTGGAGCAGCCAGTTTTCCGCCGCTGCGCTGCAGTTTTTTGGCGATGGCAGGTGCGGCATAACCGCCGGCATTGACAATCAAACGCAGCAACCCCGATTTTATTTGCTCTGTGGGAATGCGGGTATCGAAAGCTGCCACACTCTTTCCCAGTAAAGATCCGCGTTCAAAGGATTTGAGCAGGCCGGTGGTCGCCTCCGAAGGTCGAAAACCACGGGTTGGTGAGCCGACAATCACGCAATCCACCTGTGCCACATCAGCCGGGTTGACCTCGCCAACGCGCAAGACCTCGACCGTGTGCCGACTGCTGAGGGCATTTCCCACTTGCCGGGCAATCTGTTCGGTGTTGCCAAAATAAGAATCAAAGACAATCCAGATTTTCATTAGGTTACTCCTTTCTATATATGCATACGTAAAAAGAAGCAGAAAGGTTCGGGCAAGGGAGAAATGGATCTTCGGAGTATGATCGCTGTGTAAAAAAGTGTCAATGGGTAGGGGAGGAAGCGGCGGAAAAATTTTTGCAAAAAACCTTGACAAACCCTCCCAATCAAGATATATTAAAACTAAATAATTCAATATCAAAATATTTTAGGATGCCAACCCATTACCAAGGTGACCCCCAAGTAGCCAGCGCACTGGATGTGTGGATCAAACTGACCCGCGCAGCCGATTCGATTGCCAGCCGGCTGAGCGCACGCGGCAGCACCGGCCCGCTTACCATCACCCAGTTTGGCGTCATGGAAGTTCTCTATCACCTTGGGCCGATGCCGCAGTGCGAACTGGCCGGCAAACTGCTCAAAAGCAGCGGCAACATTACCCTGGTGGTGGACAATCTGGAAAAGCGCGGTCTGGTACGGCGTCTGCCAGACGAACACGACCGGCGCATCAGCCGGGTGGAACTGACCCCGGCCGGGTTAAAGCTGATTGAAGAAATCTTCCCAAAACACGCGCAGGCGGTTGCCGAGGAGTTTTCGGTGCTCAGCCCCCAGGAACAGCATCAACTGGGCGACCTGCTGCGCAAACTGGGCAAACGGTGAGGTTGAGTTCTCTTTTTTTGTCAAAATACTTCAATGTTAAAATACCATCATTGGAGTATTATCAAATCAAATTTATTTTTACAAGGAGGTTTTTGGAGATGTCCTGGAAAATTGACCCTGCTCATTCTGAAATTACTTTTTCGGTGCGTCATTTGATGGTTTCAAATGTACGCGGACGGTTCGAGCGCTTCAGCGGGGTGGTGAATTTTGACGAGGAAAACCCGCAAAATTCATCGGTGGAAGTGCAAATCGAGGCCGCCAGCATCAACACCCGCGAGCCGCAGCGCGATGCCCACCTGCGTTCACCCGATTTTTTGAACGCCGATCAGTTCCCCTACCTGACCTTCCGGAGCAAGCGCATTGAAGTGCTGGACGATTCCCACGGGCGGATCATCGGCGACCTGACCATCCGTGATGTTACCCGCGAGGTAGCGCTGGATGTAGCCTTCAATGGTAAGGTCAAAAGCCCGTTCGGGATGACGACGGCCGGTTTCAGCGCCAGCACCAGAATCAACCGCAAGGAGTGGGGGCTGGTCTGGAATGTGGCGCTGGAAACAGGCGGTGTTCTGGTCGGCGAGGAAGTCAACATTCAAATCGAGCTGGAACTCATCAAGGAGCAGCAAACCGAACAGACTGCTGCCGCATAGATTGATTAAAAAACGTGAGTTCGGGATAAGATCAAAACCTGCTATGCAATGCCAATGACCCCCACCTGCACCTCCCATATGCGCTAACTTAAGGGCAGAAATCATGGAATGAGGAATGGAGTGCAAGAGCTCTACCCCAGGCAGAATGTTGAAGACGGCGGCGCGGGGGGTCGCAAAGATAACGTCTTAAGCGAGGAAAAGAGATTTGCAAAGAAGAAACATTGAAGCGAGTCATGATCTGGCGCAGGGTTTCTCTGAATAACATCGTGAGACGTTGCGGACTAACGGGGCGATCGAGACAAGCAAACCAATCGGGGAATTGGTTGACCGGATAGGCGATGAACTGATCAGTGATAAGCGCAATCAGAATTTTGGCGAGCAGATAGGTTTGAGCCAGGCGGGCATCTTTAGCCCGCAAAAGGTCAAAATTGAGCACACTTTTGAGCCGTTTGATGTACACTTCGATTTGCCAACGCATGCGATAAAGAGCCAGCACCTTTCTTGCCGACCAATCTTCAACGGGCAAGTTGGTCAATAACAGTACAAACCCGGCCGCAAAGAGAGTATCTGGATTGAGCGGTTTCTTTTTACGCTGATAAGCCAGGCGAACTCGACGTCTGGCTGACTCCGCTTTTTCGGGTGGAAGGGGTGCAGCAATCAGACGAAATGCAAACCAGCCAGACGGCATCTTCATCCAAACGCTGCGCTCTGACAAATCGGTCACGGTTCTAAGCCAATCAATCACCTTCAAGCGCTGTCCGTCAGGCGCAATGACCGGCACATTCCGCCAGTTGATGCGCACAATCAGCTTCGCGCCTTTGTCCAAGACCGGCGCCATACCGGAAGCAAAGGCATACCCCGCATCGGCAATCCAGATTTCATTGTCCCGCGCTTCAAAGCGTGCCAGGCTCTCACCCCCGTATTTATCGCTGATCTCAACGCCATCCAGACAAAAATTCCCCAGGTCAAAACTGAGGTGTATCCGCCAGCCTGTCCCACTGCTGCCGGGGATGCTAATTGTGGTCGCATCCACCACCCGCATTCGCACACCCGGCAGGCTTTGCAAGTCCGATAGACGCCTTTGCAACAGCATCCCAATCAGTTTCCCAAGCCATTCAACGCTGTTGCGCAGCCGTTTCAAAACGGCTACGTCCGAAAGATACCCAATATTGGTCAATGCAGCCCAAAGCGCTGTCAGCCGCAACGACCAGTCATTCATGGCATACCACACAATCAATCGCAGCAGGTCTTCCGCGCTGCGAATTTCCCTTTTACGTTGAAGGGCTTTGCTTGCTCGTGCCGTGCCTTCCAGGTCTATTTCCCATTTTTGTTGGAATTTCTTCCAGCTTTCGGCTATTCCCTCATCTTGCTGACATGCGCCACCTTCTCGATTTCGTTTGCATTTCCTGCTGTCAATTGTGGTAAACTCCATGTGAACCTCTTTGGTTATAGATGGGTGGTGTCGACCTATATCTTACCAAAGAGGTTCTCTTTTTAGCTTAAGTTAGCGCATATGGGAGGTGCAGGTGGGGGTCAAACATCCTCAAAGGAATAGCAAGAGGATTTATCCCGAACTGAGGTTACTTAACGCCAAGACGCAAAGATTTCTTTTTTCTTTCTTCGCGTCTTTACGTCTTTACCTTGAACGGCATCGCATTCACAAGTCTGGTAAGCCATAAACGGTTGCCCATCGTTATAAGCGAGGGCAGCAAACTCCCTCACACCTCACGGAGATTATTCCAAACCCCTGTTCTTAATAACCTGACCCTTTTGACTTGTCATCTCCACCATCTTCCTGCACAATTAAGCCATTCCGGCTTTTCCGCATCTTTTCCCCAAGGTTCATCCCATTGAATGCTTTGTTTTTAGTGGTCGTCTTCCTTTACTGGTCGGCGTTGTACCTGTATGTGCCCACCCTGCCGCTTTACCTGCAAACCAAAACCAGCGATCTGGCATTGATCGGCACGGCACTTTCCATGTACGGTCTGTGGCAGCTGATCGTGCGGCTGCCGCTCGGCATTCTGGCAGACTGGGCCGGCCGCCGCAAGCCGTTTGCCACCCTCTGGCTGCTGCTGGTGGCTGCCGGCGCGCTGACCCTCGGCCACGCCCCCACCATCCAAACCGCCATCCTCGGACGGGCGTTGGTGGGCGTTTCGGCCGGCACCTGGGTGCCGCTGGTAGTGCTGTTTTCCAACCGCTTTTCGGCAGGAGAAGTGGTACGCGCCACCGGCATTCTGGCCATGACGGCTACCGCCGGGCGGATTGCAGCCACCGCTGCCAACGGCTGGCTGAACGAGCTGGGCGGTTACCCGCTGGCCTTCAACCTGGCCGCTGCGGCGGCTGTGTTCGCCGCGGTTTTGCTTTTCTTCCTGCCTGAAGCTCAAACGCCGCCGCACAAGCCCTCCCTGAACGCCCTGAAGCGGTTAGCCAGCCGGCGGGAAGTGATGCTGCCTTCCCTGCTGCAAGCCCTGACCCACACCGCCGATTTTGCCGCCACCTTTACTTTCATCCCCATTCTGGCGCGCCAAAAAGGCGCATCGGACGTGGTCATCAGCACGCTGCTCAGCCTCAACCTGCTGATCGGGTTGGCCGGCAACAGTCTGGCGGCGGTGCTGGCGCAGCGCTTTGGTCACCGACCCATGATCATCCTCAGTTTTACCCTGCTGGGCGGCGGCATGCTCGGCGCAGCCTGGGCGCCCAGCCTGGCACTGATCTTTGTCTTTCAGTTCTGCGTGGGGTTGGGGTTTGGGATTGGCTACCCGTTGTTGATGGGGTTGAGTATCAACCGCGTGGATGCCGCCGAACGCACCACCGCCATGGGTCTGCATCAGTCGGTCTATTCGCTGGGCATGTTCCTCGGCCCGTGGCTGAGCGGAGTGCTGGCGGCTGCCCTGAACATTCCGTTGATGTTCGTCATCATCGGTCTGCTGATTCTGATCATGGGCATCGGCGCAGCGGCGCTCCTGGATCATCGGAGGTGAACCAATGGACTTTTACATGACCTGGGTTACGGCAAACCCGCTGCTTTCGGCAGCCGTGCAATTCGCCCTACTAGGCACCTTGGGGGAAATCATTTCTTTCACCATTCAACAGCGACGACTGGGCCTGCCCGGCAGCGGTGCACAGATGATTGCCAAAATGTTCGCCTGGGCGCTGCTGGGAGTCATCATCAAGTACGGGTTCACCGGCATGCGCGGTTTCACCCGCGCGCTGCTGGATCATCATTTGCTTCCCGATTTTTTAGGGCAGGGACTGGGCTGGGCATTGTCGGTTTCCGTACTGACCAACACCTTCTTTGGCCCGCAGATGATGGCTTTTCACCGGCTGGAGGATAATCTGATTCTGGGACAAAAGGGTTTTGCCGGCATCACCCGCGCCTGGGCTACCCTGATCTGGTTCTGGATCCCGGCGCATACCGTCACTTTTCTGATGCCGGTTGAAGTCCAGATTGGGCTGGCGGCCGCCTGGTCGCTGGTGCTGGGGGTCATCATGGGTCTGAACCGCCCGCGGAAGGCGGAAAGTTCCGATTCAGCCTCCCCGCAGTCAGCCGGGCAAGTGAATTAGAATGCCAGATCTTGAGGTGGAACGAGGGGTTTGGTGGCAAAGGAACGCACCTGACCATCCACCCAGGCGCACACCCGGTTTTTGCCCTGCTGTTTCGCCGTATACAGTGCCTGATCGGCGCGGTTGACCAGCAGTTCCAGCGAGTTGCAGTCCGCATCTATGGCGCTGACCCCCAGACTGACCCCCGAAACCACCACACCGCCATTTTCATCTGTAAACCCCTTTTTCACGGCATCGCGCAGCCGCCAGGCAACCTGCATGGCTGCATCCAGGCCAGTTTCCGGCAGCAACAGGATGAATTCATCCCCGCCGAAGCGGGCAGCCAGGTCGGCTTTGCGCAGCTGCTGACGGCACTGCTCGGCAACGAAAATGATCAACTGATCGCCGGTCAGGTGTCCGTACGAATCGTTGATTTTCTTGAGGTCATCCAGATCCATCATGACCACCGCCAGCGCCTTGCCGTAACGCCGGGCGCGGTAAAATTCCTTGCCGGCCAGATCGAAGAAATGCCGGCGGTTGTAAAGACCGGTCAGCGGATCGCTGACCGCCATACGCTGCACTGATTCGAACAGGCGCGCATTTTCGATGGCAGCCGCCGCCTGATTGGCAAAGGCCAGCGCCAGTTTGGCATGGTTTTCGGTGTACACATTTGGCTGGCTGTGATCAATGGTCAAAAAGCCGATCGCCGTGTTGCGTTTTATCAGCGGAACGCCCATCCAGGAACGAACGTGCGCCGCATCACCCCAGCGTTTGAAGCGGGCATCTTTCTGCGCATCGGCAAGGATGATGGGCGATTGAGTTTTATGGCTTTCCAGCAGCAAATCGTCCCGCGCCGGAAAACGCTGCCCTTTGACCCGTTCGGGATGGGGAAAACCGCGCGCTGCCACAACCCGCAGTTCCTCACCTTCCTTGAGAAAAAGCGCGCACGAATCATACGGTACAACCCGCTCCAGGTTCTCCAGCACCTGATCCAGCACCTGATCGAGACGAAGCGCCGAAGAAACTGCCGCGGAGGCCTGCTGAAGCGTTTCCGCTTCCCGCGCCCGGCGGGTGGCTTCTTCCAGCAGGCGGGCTTTTTGGATGGCAACGGCACTGTAACGCGCAAGCGTTTCTGCCAACCCGATGACCTTAGGATCAAACTTCTTTTCCGGCGAGAGCATGAAGTAATTCAACACACCGAGGGTTTCCGTCTCGGTCAAAATGGGCACTGCCAGGAAGGCGTACACCCCCTTATTTCTCATCTCTGGACGCGATAGCGGTTCAGTCGAATAGTTATCAGAAATCAACATACGCCGCCGTTCAACGGCCTGCCACGAAAGCCCCGTACCCCGCGGTGATTCATCTACCCGTATCAACTTTTGGGAAGGATCGTAGACACTCAGGGTTACCAGCACATCACGCCGTTCGTCGAGTAACGCCACCAGGCCGCTATCCGCACCCAGCAGCTGACAACCGTAGTACGTAATCTGCTGCATGGTGGACTCCAGATCAATCGAGGAAGTAATCCTTTCCAGAATCTGATTGATCTTCTGCTCGTGCTCCAGCATCTGACGGCTCTGCCGGTACAGGCGGGCATTGTAGAGCGCCTGGCCGGCCTGCGCGGCAAACAGCTCCAGTGTGCGGGCGTGCTCCGGCCGGTAAAAACCCTCTTCACATTTATCCAGAGAAAGAAAGCCGAGCACCTCATTCTGGACGATGATCGGCGCACCCACCCACGAGTGGATATACTCGGTCGCTTCCACCCGCACCCAGCCGGGATAGGCATGGGTATCCTGAATAATCAATGATCGGCGGTTTTCCAGCATCCAGCGGAAATTTTCGGTGTGTTCGATATCAAAAACGAATTGCCGAACGGCACGGAGCACATGTTCACCAAACCGCTCATAACCACGGTTACGGGTGATCACCGCACGCCTGCCCTCCAGCAAGGTGATATTGCCCGAGTCGTAAGGGATGACCAGCGCAATACTTTCCAGAATCTTATCCAGTACTTCATCCACATCCAGGCTGGCGCTGAGCGCCATGCCAATTTCGCGCAGCGCTTCAGCCAGCTCCCGGTTGTGCCGTTCCGTTTCGGCAGCCTCCAGGAGTTTTTGTTCTGCTCTTTTACGCTCGCTGATGTCCCGAACCAGACACAAAACTTCTTCAGACACCGGCCCGGTTGACTTCAACGGGGAAAAATGGATTTCAACCGCAAACGGATGGCCATCCCATGCCAGACCACTGGCTTCCAGCATTTGGGGCTGGCGGGTTTCCAGCGCCAGCAGGAGGTGCTGCAACACTGCATCGCGGTCTTCTTCTATAAACAGGTGGCAGATACCCAGCCGATCCTCAACCACTTCCCCCGGCAGGGCAAATTTTTCCAGTGCAATCGGGTTGGCAAGCAACATCCGGCCCTGCCCGTCCAGCACGAAGATCACCTCCGGGGATGATTCGATCAACTGGCGGTAACGGGCTTCGCTGTCCTGCAGGGCTTGCTGGGCGCGGTAAATGGTGGTCATATCGCGCAGCAGCACCATCCGCCCGGCATATCCTCGCTGTTTAGATTTAAGCGGCGAAATGCGCAGGTCGAAGTAGCGCGTTTCACTGCCCAAAGGCAGGGTAACCACCTCGTGCGTTTCTATTGTGTTGAGGTATCTCCTTGCAATAGGCAATACCTTTTCCAACAGCCTTCCCGCTGGTTTGCCCATCACCTCAGCAGCCGGTTTACCGAACAGGCGGCAGGCGGCCGGGTTAAGGTCCACCACCCGGTTTTCGTCGTCCACCACAATCAGCGCATCTTCCAGCACTTCGAAGAGCAGGTCGCGCGCCAGGGGGGTTAAATCCAGCAAACGAAAGCGAAAAACCCCAAAAACCAGCAGCAACCCGCTGAGCGAAAAGAAAATTGGTGTGAGATCGAGATGCAAAGTCAACCCAAAGAGGGGTGAAGCAACAAAAATCACATTCGAGAACCACGGAATCAGCACGGCAGCCAGCAGAATAAACGCCTGTTTGCGGTACAGGCCGCGCAACGACCAGGCCGAAAGCAGCAGCAACACCGATCCAATCGCAATCAGGGCATAAGAATAGAGGGTATGCAGCCAGAAGAAAGAGCCGGGGTCAAAATCAAGATAGAGATATCCCCCCGCTTCTACCCATGAACGGGTGGGGGAGGCATAATACAGGTAGTGAAACCGATTGGTGAAAATCAGGGCAAGCGCGGTGAGCGGCTCAATCGCCAGCAGGCCGAGCAACCGGCGGGTGATGTACCGCCTGCGTCCGCTGTATTCCAGGCTGAACACCAGCCAGGCAGCCGGCACCAGCATAATGCCGGGATTGACAGCCACATCCACCCACTCCTTCCAGGGCGATTGGGTGAGCACATTTTGAACGGCATACACCAACGACCAGTAGGTGCAGCCCAACAGTAAAAAGAAGAGCGAACGCGCGCCCAAAGCCGAAAACTGCCGGCGGGCAACAAACCACGCCAGCCAGCCTGTCAGCAAACCAGCCGTTAAAAGGATAAAAAACGCCGGAGGAAACTGTAGATTGTCCAAGGCCGTTCTATGGTTATTATAGCGGGTTAACCCATCGATTCCAAAATTTTATGGAGAATTTAGCCTCAATCCCCGTACTCGATGATCAGCGTCGGACGCCCGACCTTGTTCCACTCCTCGGTTTCAGAGGCGCTGAAGTACTTGCCGCTGTGATAGGCGCTATCCGAGCTGTACACTGCAAAACTGATCCAACCCGCACCCTGATCGTAGGCTTTGGACAGGGCGTAGGAAACATCCCACTCGCGGCGCATTCCCGGCCAGCTTTGCCCGGGTTGAGAGATATTATACGGCGACACCTGCAGCACGGCCACGTTTTCGAGAGGTAGCGGGGCGTTGTTCCAGGTAATGGTATTCTCCTGCCAGCCGGGCGGCACGCTCAGCACATGGATGAATGAGCTGCGCGCACATTCCGGGTCGGGATTTTGATCCGGATTGCTGCAAATCTTCCCCGAACCGCCCCAGTGATGCAGCACCAGCCGCGCCGAGCGAATCACCTTGCCGGGGGGCAGCCGGTCGAGCTGGAAGGCAAGGTAGTACCTCGAAAAGCACGGCCAATCGGCAACATCGGCCTGATTTTGAATCAGCGCGCTGTTTTCGTTGGCATAATTGCGGTTGCCCCACACGTTCCAGATGTGGTAGGAATCACCCGGGCACTGGTTGCTGATCGTACCGCCGACTGCGGCATCCGGCACGACCGCCCCATTTTCACCTTCGCGGATCAACAGGCTGGTCAGGTTGCGCACCTGAGGCGGTGCGTAAACCGGCATCCCAAAGCGCAGCACCCCCCAGGTTGACGGTTCATCGCGCTGGGCTGCCGGCGGCCAGAGGAAGGACGTACCGGGCGGGCCGGCCTGGCTGTCGCGGTCGTGTGAGATGAGCGCCAGCCGCCAGCGGCTGCCTTCGGCCGGCTTGCTCAGGCCGAGACTGGCGTACGGAATGCGAAAAGTAATCCGCCAGCCGCGGTCATCTCCGTTATTATTGATCGCATCACCGCGCCAGCCGGTTTCCACAGTGAAGTTGACACTCTGGCCCTGCCAGCCGCTGCCCGTTCCGCGGTAGGCGGTTTTATAGGCGGCGGGAAGCGGCTCGCCGTTCCCCAGCCCCTTGAATTGCGCCACAAAACGGTACGATTGACTGCCGGGCCGGTCAGGCGCACCAACCGATGTATTGAGCAGCAGGGTGGCGGCGTCCCAATCTTCCAGCGCGCCGCTCGACGGGCTGGCGTTGTACCAGATGCGCCGGTCGAAGGCAGCAAAATCCACCACCAGCTCCGTATCGGTGTAGCGCACGCGTACATCGGTGGAGTTGTCTGCCTCGCCGACCCGTCCCATCCAGACCACCGCGCTCTCGACAAAGCGGGTGGTAAAGGGCGCATTGACCGCTGGAAAACCGGCATAGGGATCATAATTGCGGAATATGACCGGCAGGTAAAGGGTTTCACCATCCGGCTGCTGACTGAAGGCCGCACGAGGGGAGAGGCTGAAGATCAGCAGACCCAACCAGAAAATCGTAAGAAGTTTTTTCATGGATATCCGTTAACCATAAAACAAGTCAGGGGGCGCATGCGCCCCCTGCAAAGGTTGTAGTTATTGTGATTATGCCATAAGTTTTTACAAATTCAATTAACAATTTTGTCAATCCGGCGGCAATGGCCGCTCTGCTTTGCGCCACAGGTAAACCGCCAGAACAACACCGAACAGGTTAAGTGCTATCCCAGTATAAACATCCCACGGCCGGTAATGGAACTGACATTCATTTCTGCCGGCAGGCAGCCATACGCTCAACCATGGCGAGCGCTGATCGAGAGAAAGCCGTTCGCCGTTACAACGCGCCACCCATCCGGAAAAATAATTTTCCATCACCATCAGCTGACCGGCCGGGTTGTTTTCGCAGGTCACACGGATATGACCACCGTTTGCCTCTGCCTGACAGGCCGATTGACGATTTCCGGTTTTTACGAATGCGTATTCGTTCTCAGGAAACGCCAGAATGTGAATACCGTCAACCGTGTAAGTATATTCTGGAAAATTCTTTACCTCTTCAGCACGCGCTCCTTCGAGATAAGGATCGGGAGACATTCGGTTCTTCCAGTGCCAGGGACGGGAAATACCGGTTAGTTTCAACCCTAACTCGGCAGCATCCGGCTGCCAGAAATGCTCTCCCAACGGCATCCGAGTCCATTGAGCAGAAGGCGTTCGTATGCTTTGCAGAACAGTGGGTAAGTCTTTCCCAGCCGGGGTGGTTACCAGCCAAAACCGGCTAAAATCATGGGTGGATTTCAACGACCAGACCAGGGGAATTGCAATCGCCACCCAAAAAAGATTAACGTTGAAAGAAAAATCTGGCGGCCAGCTGAGCGTCAACTTCGGCATGGAGTGAGAGAAGAGATCATTCAAAGCCCAGGCAGCTAATGCCAAGATCAATGGCACGGCCAGACCGGCAATTAACGGTGGATTTCGAATACCGCTCAAAAATTCGGGAGCAAGGGAGAAAATCACCTTCAGGCTGACGGCGCTTCCTGCAAAAAATACCAGAATCAGTGCAATCAGAAAGAAGAAATATATCTTCCTTTTTTCTCCAGAGGGAGGTCTAAATAGACGTCCTAAAGCAAGCCCGACCGCCACCCAACCAATATAATTTGAATACAAGTATGGATAGGGTTGCTTGCCCAGTACGTTTGAACGGAAGAAAATATCCTCCCGCACCACCAGATTTAAAGGCAAGTATTCCAAAGGTTGGGTTGTGGAGAAATACGCATCGGTATCTTTTGCAAAATGCGGCAAAAAATGCAACAATGGCACCAGAAAAACCGCGCTCAATAATAGGGACAGAACACCACCAAGCAGGAACTTTGCTGTTAGCCTGGTAAAGCGAAAATGACTATCCAGTAAGAAGACCAAAAAAGCAGGCAGCAGGGTTACCAGCATACCGATTTGCAGATAACCCTGACCGGAAAGCAAAAGCAACGCCAAACACAACCC